>JBATTL010000188.1:0-10240 GCA_049670525.1 Thiohalocapsa sp.
GGTGAGCCCGGCGTCTTCGGCATCCTGGTAGCCCTGGCTGCTGCGGCCCTCCTGTTTGGTGTAATCCATGGAATCAAACTCGTGGCAGTTTCGGCATTCGCGGGAGTCGGTCTTTTTCATCGTGCCCCAGACATTTTGCGCCATACGGAAGCGCTCGGCCTCGAACTTCTCCGGTGTGTCCAGATCGCCCTTGAAATGGTGGAACAGCTCGTTGGTGGCTTGCACCTTGCGGACCACCTTGTGCACCCAGTCCTTCGGCACGTGGCAGTCCGGGCAGGTGGCGCGCACCCCGGTTCGGTTGGTGTAGTGGATGGTGTCGGTGTATTCCTGATACACGTTGACCTCCATCTCGTGGCAAGAGATGCAGAATCTCTCGGTATTGGTGGCTTCCATCGCGGTGTTGAAACCGCCCCAGAAGATGATGCCAATGGCGACGCCCACCAGCAGAACGATCAGTGTCGTGCGGCCTGTGCGGGACTTGGGTGCGGGATTGTTGGTTTGCTCGGACATGGTGCCTTCCCGAATGTATGGCTGGGTCAGGGTGGGGGCTTGACGGTTCCTGTGGGCGTCGCTCAGCGGCCCTGGAATACGTTCTCCACCAGCGGCATGGCGCCGGCCTGGCGAGCATGGCACTGGGTGCAGAAGTAGCGCCTGCTCGCGACCCGTTCGCCGCGGTTTCCGTCGCGGTCAACGAAGTGGCTTTCGGCCACCATCGGCGCCTTTGCGGCCTCGAACGTGGCGGGGCTGTGGCACTTGAGGCAGCCGTTCTGGCGCAGATCGATGCTGTACTTGTCAGTCGGGTGCGGGATCATAGGCGGTTGTTCCTCCCAGGCGACATTGAAGCCACCGGGCATTGCCAGGGTCGATTTGTTCTGCACCTGATCCGATTCGTCGGTGAGCGCATGGCCGCGCAGCGACGATACGTCCTCCGCCTGACAGACTGCCGCTGCGAGCAGCGCGGCAACGCCGATTAGCACTGTTGCAATTGTTTGTCTCATGTTTCTCTCCGCCGTCGTTGTCAGCCTTGGTTCGTTGGCATGGTCCGCTGGGTCATCGAGATCCCGCATTCGCGGCTACCCCGCCCGGAAGCCGCCGATCGATCCCTGTAGCCGCGAATCCGCCGGCACGGATGCGACCTAGGTTGAGCGCAAAGACATCCTTTCCGCAGACGTCGATACAGCGCCCGCACTTGGTGCAATCGATGTCCGTGATCACCGGACCCAGGCCCCTCGCGCCGTTTCGACCCACGCCCTTCAGCGCCGGCTTGATCACCTGCGGCTCTGGGCAGATTTCGAAGCAATCCATGCAATCGTCGCAGCGTTCGCGACCCAGGGCGGCGACGTGGACCGGCGCCTGGGTGCCGATCAGCGCGTAGCAGGAACCCATGGGACAGAGGTGGCCGCACCAGCCGCGACGCACGATGAACAGGTCATACAGAAAAACCGCCGCGATCAGCGTCCAGGCCCAACCCATCCCGAAAATGATGCCGCGGTGCATCATTGAGACCGGATTGACGTACTCCCAGACCATCACGCCGGTTGCGGCCGGGAGGATCAAGACGAGCGCCAGTAGCCACCAGCGCAGGTTTCGTGGCAGCTTGCCGCATTGGCGCATCCCGAAACGCCGGCGGGTCCAGGCCGCCAGATCGGTGACCAGATTGACTGGGCAGACCCAGGAGCAGAAGATGCGGCCGCCGAGCAGGGCATAGAACAGCAGCACCAACAGCGCGCCGAGCATTCCGGTCAGCGTCGGCCAGTTGCCCGACAGCATGGATTGCGTGAGCAGGAGCGGGTCTGTCAGCGGCAGCACGCCCAGCGTCATGCTCGCGGAGAGATTGCCCGTCACCAGCCAGATACCGAACAGGGGACCGGTCAGGAACAGCAGCAGCACGCTGAGTTGGCTGAAACGCCGCAGCAATAGCCATTTGTGGGCCTTGATCCATGCTTTTTGCGCGATTGCGGTTTTTCCTGGAAAGTCACGCATCGCTACTTCTTGTTCGATGTGTCCAACGGATTGCTCGGGAAGGGGCTCGGCTCTTCAATGAGTCCCTCTCCGGCATGGTCGTAGCGCATGCCCTCCGGCAGGTTGTAACGGTGCTCGGCGTCGGGGGTGACCAAGGCGCCGCCGGCTTGCTTCTGCTGTTCCCAGCCCAACCGGTAATGGGCGCCGAGTTTGCCCTGCGTCAGGTGCCTGGGCAGGACTCTGATGGCGGCCTCCTCGAGGATGCAGGCCCCATCGAAGTCGCCCTGGGGCAATGCGCGCGGCGGGCGCAACGCCCAAGCGGGCAGGCTCGATGCGCGTTGGCTGTAGAGCCCAAGTCCGAGGCCAATCAGACCGACGCCGCAGGCGGTCTTAAGGGTTCCCAGCATGAACCTGCGGCGATCGATCTGCTTACTGTCTCGCTTACCGGCGCACATCTGTGTTTCCGTCTTTGCATCGCTGGGGTGCGGTACGCACCCTAGCATCGGCGATCTGCATCGCTGGCGTTCTCTCGCTCACTCCAGCCTACCGAGCTCGGCTCTTACCGTTTCAGGCTCGCGCTACCTTGCAGGCGCACTTCTTGTAGTCGGTTTCCTTCGACAGTGGATCGGTGGCATCCAGCGTAAGCTTGTTGATCAAGCGGTTGGCGTCGAACCAGGGGACGTACACCAGCCCATTCGGCGGCCGGTTGCGCCCGCGGGTCTCGACCCGAGCCTTGATCTCGCCGCGGCGGCTGCTGATCACAGCCATCTGGCCGTCGCGCAGACGGCGTTTCTTGGCGTCGTCTTTGCTCATGTACACCAGCGCGTCCGGTACCGCGCGATAGAGCTCCGGCACGCGACGCGTCATCGAGCCGGAGTGCCAGTGCTCCAGCACGCGACCGGTGCAGAGCCAGAGATCGAACTCGTCGTCCGGGCTCTCCGCGGGGGGCTCGTAGGGCGCAAAGATGATATTGGCGCGGCCGTTCTTGTTGCCGTAGAAGTAGACGTCGCCCTTTTCGACTTGCGGGTTGAACTGGGCCACATGTGGGTCGTAGCCCTCGCGGAACCGCCACAGGGTCTCCTTGCCGTCGATCACCGGCCAGCGCAGCCCGCGCGTCTCGTGATAGTCCTGGAAGGCGGCCATCTCGTGGCCCTTCTTTATAATGTCCGGCCCCGAGTTGAACTGGCGGTATTCCTCGAACAGGCCCTTTTGGACGTAGTAGCCGAAGTCCGCGCTTTCGTGGTTCTCGTACTCGTTGCCGGCGCTGTCCGTGATCTTGCCGTCGAACGGATACTTGTCGACCTCGCCGTTGCTGTACAGGATCTCGTACAGGGTCTTGCCGGCGTACTCGGGCATTGCCTCGATGAGTTCCGGCGGCCAGACATCCTCGACGGTGAAGCGTTTGGCGAACTCCATGATCTGCCAGACGTCGGATTTCGATTGGCCCGGTGCGCTGGTCTGTTCGCGCCAGAACTGGGTGCGGCGTTCCGCGTTGCCGTAGGCGCCTTCCTTCTCGACCCACATCGCCGTGGGCAGCACCAGGTCAGCGGCCTGGGCGGAGACCGTTGGGTAGGGGTCGGAGACGGTGACGAAGACCTCGGGGTTGCGCCAGCCTGGATAGGACTCCTCGTTCAGGTTGGCGGCGGCCTGCATATTGTTGTTGCACAGCTGCCAGTAGCAGTTCATCAGACCGTCTTTCATCATCCGGTGCATCAATACGGCGTGGTAGCCGACTTTGCCGGGAATGGTGCCGTCGGGTAGCTTCCAGATTTGCTCGGCAAAGGCGCGATGTTCGGGCTTCTTGACTACGAGGTCGGCCGGTAGACGATGGGCGAAGGTGCCCACCTCGCGAGCAGTGCCGCAGGCCGACGGCTGACCGGTGAGCAAGAACGGGCTGTTGCCGGGCTCGGAGATCTTGCCCATCAGCAGATGCACGTTGTAGCAACTGCCGTTGACCCACACGCCTCGGGTGTGTTGATTGAAGCCCATGGTCCAGAAGGAGCTGACCTTCTTGTTCGGGTTGGCATAGGCGCGAGCCAGACGCAGCAGATTCTCCTGCGGTACGCCGGAGAGTTCGGCGACGTACTCCAGCGTGTAGGATTCCACCTGCTTGGCGAATTCCTGGAAGCTCGACGGCAGCTTCTTGCCGACACCGGCGTTGGCGGCCTTCTGCTCGAGCGGGTTGTCGGGCCGCAGGCCGTAACCGATGTCGGTGGTGGCGGTCTCGAATTGGACGTGCTTGTCGATGAACTCCTTGTTATACGCTTTGGTCTGGATGATGTAGTTCGCGATGTAGTTCAGGATGGCCAGATCCGTTTGCGGTGTGAAGATCATCGGGTTGTCGGCCAGCTCGTAGCAGCGGTGCTCGAAGGTGGAGAGCACATGCACCTCGCAGCCGGGTTTGGACAGGCGCGTATCGGTTAGGCGTGACCACAGGATCGGGTGCATCTCGGCCATGTTCGCGCCCCAGAGCACGAACACGTCGGCGTGCTCCAAGTCGTCGTAGCAGCCCATCGGTTCGTCGATGCCGAAGGCACGCATGAACGCGCCCACCGCGGAAGCCATGCAGTGGCGGGCGTTCGGGTCGAGGTTGTTCGAGCGCAGTCCGCCCTTCAGCAGCTTCGATGCCGCGTAGCCCTCCCAGACGGTCCACTGGCCTGAGCCGAACATGCCGACCCGTGACGTCATCTCATCGACAGTTTTGCCCTGATTCTCCTCCATGCTGCGCTTGATGGCGGTCTTCCAATGGTCCGCCATGACGTCGAGGGCCTCGTCCCAGGTCACGGCCTCAAAGTTGCCCTCCTTGTCGAACTTGCCATCCTTCTTACGCAGCAGCGGTTGGGTCAGGCGGTCCTGCCCGTACAGGATCTTCGGCAGGAAGTACCCCTTGATGCAGTTCAAACCCCGGTTGACCGGTGCGTCCGGGTCGCCCTGGCTTGCGACCACCTTGCCGTCCTTGACACCGACCAGTACGGAGCAGCCGGTACCGCAAAACCGGCATGGTGCCTTGTCCCAGCGCAGGTCCGGGTCGGCCTCCTGGTCGGCGGACTTGGCAAGTAACTCGGCCGGTAGGGTTACGCCCGCGACGGATGCCGCGGCAATGGCGGCCTGGGACTTGATGAAGTCTCGACGGGAGATGGGCCGATCGGTGGTCACGGGTATTCCTCCAGGGTGTGGATCCGGGTCATGGAACCCGGTTGTAACGCTCGGTTGTTTGTTGACCGTCGCCGCGAGTACAGGAGCCGCGGCTTAGCGGCGATTGGGCGCATGCGCGCGCTAACCGTCTGCGATATCGTCGCCGCCGTAGTGGTAGATCAGCGTTGCGTTGATGACGCCGGCTACATGGTTCAATGCGCCGATCGTGTCCGCGGCAAGACTCTCTGCGGTGTCCTCGATCGTGACCACGAGCTTGTCAACGTCGGTGCCGGCATGGACCTCGACGCCAGGCAGGGCGGTGAGTTGCCCGGCCACTTCGGCCCCGGTCGCCGGCTGAGTGTGGACGACGCAACTGCAGATGTTCTGGGTCATGGTCGGCTGCCGAAGCTTCTCGTGGTTGCGGGGCGGATGCCCGAATGAGTAGAACCTGGTCGCCCGCCATCGCGCTTGATGCGCATCAAGAGCGACGGAAGACCGTTCCTTTGCTTGACGAACATCAATTGGTCGAGCAGATCAGTCGGATATTTGTGCACCAAGTGTCGGGCGACTCGACGGGACGCGCGGAATTCCCGCGTCGTCGATACCGGCGAGCGTCCGCAGGGCTCGCAGGGACGGGATGGTGATCTCTCTGCGCTGCACCTGGATCAGGCCTCGGTTGGCCAGGCCGTGCAGTTCCCGCGAGAAGGTCTCGGCGGTGAGGTTGAGACTGGAGGCGACAACGGTCTTTGCCGCCGGCAACGTGAGGGTGCCCCGGTCCGGTCGCCGTGGATTGGATTCGGCATCACGCAAGAGCAGACCGACCACACGCTGTGCGGCGGAGTGCAGGCAGCATGCCTCCAAATCGGAAATCAGTCGTTGGGTGCGTCGGGAGACGATGGCCAGCATAAGTGTCGCGACCTCAGGCCAGCGTAAGATGGCTTGCCGGACCCGGTCCAGATCCACGAAGACCAATCGCGAGTCGGCCAGCGCCTCGGCATGCAGCGGACAGGATTGATTCAGAAAGGCGGCCGCCTCGGCGAAGGTCTGCCCCGGCAGCACGATGTCGAGCACCCGCTCCGACCCATCCGCTGACAGCATCGATAGCTTGACGCGTCCGCTCACGAGCACGAAAAATCCCGCCATGGTTTGTCCCTTTTCACACAGGACCTGACCGCGTGAGGCAGTGCGCGTGTAACAGCCGCCCGCCATCCAGCGCAGCGCTTCAATCGGGATGGACTCGAAGCCAGGCGCCGTCTCCAGCAAGGGCAGACAGATTTGTTCGCGGTCGATCTCGTTCATTTCTTGGGCAATTGAAGCGGCTTGAGGCCCTGTGGCTGTCGTGGCGTGATGGTAGTTGGTCGAGTGCAATAGACTTGATCAATCTCAAGCCTATGCCACCACCGACGAAAAAAAAGTCTTTCAATGACCGACTAAAACTCTTCGGATTACCTCTTTTGAGGTAATTGGTGGTAGATTCTATCTCGCTAATTAAAAAGAGAATTTAGCGTTTCGTCTGGATCGGCGCGCCAGGCTAGATTGGCTTTCTCTTAATTAGTAGTATTACCAAATGCTCAAATTTTCGATCGCTGTCGCGCTTGTCGCCGCTGTTCGGTCTTGAGACTGCAAACGTGCCCAGGGACCAGCGCTCGGTTCGCCGGACTCAGCCCTCCATCTCTTATGGGATCCAATGATCGACAAATTCATGCTTGACCAAGCCGACCGTCCTAATCGTCGCTCCATCGTCGTTGTTGTCGGTTTGCTCATGGCCTTGGTCGTCGGTCTCGGCGTGGCTGGGATGATCAGCTCCATGGTCATAGCCCAGATCAGCCGGGGCATGGCGACGGCGATCAATCAGTCCGGTACGCTCCGGATGCAGTCCTATCGCGTGGGAGTCGCTTTGGCGGACGACAGTCTGTCCCTGACCGAGCGGCAGGCACTGGCTAAACAGTTGGCCAACGAATACGAGCAGCGTCTGGTTAGCCACCGGCTCACCGAAGCGCTGCCCTCGGCTGCCAATGATTCGGTGCGACTTGCCTACGAGCGTGTGCGCTGGCGCTGGGTGAATGAGATGCGGCGTGCGGTTGCTGATTTCGTTGGCGCCGGCGCGGATTCAACTACGGCCGAGACAGCTCGCCGAGCCTATCTGGAACGAGTCGACGACTTCGTCGGCGATATCCATGGTCTGGTGCGCGTATTGGAGGAGCGGGCGGAACGGAGCATCGACTTGCTGAGCTGGATTCAGGCCGTCGCCTTGTTTTTGACGGTGGCCGTGGTGTTGGTGACGCTGATGGTGGTGCAGCGGCGGATCGTCGCGCCCCTCGGTGAGTTGCTGCGTTGCGCCGACCGTGCCCGGACCGGAGATTTTTCGGCGCGCACAGGCTTTGCCGGCGCCGATGAACTTGGGCGCCTCGGCTCGGCGATGAATCTAATGACCGAAGGTCTTTCGCAGATCTACAACGAACTCGAAGACCTTGTCGCGGAGAAGACCCGGGACCTTGCACGGACCAATCATTCCCTGGAGCTGTTGTATCGCACCAGTCGCACGCTGGACGAATCGCCGCTCTCGGAGCCGACCATGCGCCAGGTCTTGCGGGATGTGCGGGCGCAGTTGCACTTGGCCGAGGTTGTGCTGTGTCTGCGCGAAGGCCGGGAGATCGCCGGCGCTGCCTGTATCGGGATAGGCACCCGGACGGACGTCCGGCCCGGAGCCTTCGAGCTGCCGCTGCCGGGTGCTCGCCCGCCGGACTGCGGATTGTGTGGAGGACAGCGTCCAACCGATGTCGCCGCCGATCAGCAGCGCGGACGCTTCACAAGATCTCGCGCGGACTTGCAGCAGCGCGTCTTCGACTTCCCCGTCGGGGACGGGGAGCGTCGATTCGGCATCTTGCGGGTGGCGCTGGAGGAAGGTGCACGGCTCGAGTCCTGGCAGCGTCCACTGCTGGAATCCCTGGCTGGGCATGTGGCGACGGCGCTGGACTTACGCGGCCGCGTGCGCGAGGGTCGGCGGCTGGTCTTGCATGAGGAACGCAGCATCTTGGCTCGGGAGCTCCACGACTCCCTGGCGCAGTCGTTGTCCTACCTGAAGATTCAAGCGACCCGCCTGGATGCGGCGCTGAAGGTCACCGACCAGCGCACCAAGGGAAATCTGAAACAGAAGGTGCGCACCGCGCAGCTGACGACGCGACGCGCCATGTCCGCGACGCCGGAAGAAATCCTCGCCGAGATCCGCACTGGGATCAGCAGCGCCTATCGGCAACTGCGTGAACTCCTGACCACTTTCCGATTGAAGATGGATGGTCGTGGACTCGGCAGCGCGTTGGTGGCTACCGCGAACGAATTCCAGGAGCGTGGGGATCTGACCATCGACCTGAGCGACCATATGCCGCGGAACCTGCTATCACCGAACGAGGAGGTGCATGTGTTGCAGATCGTGCGTGAGGCCCTATCAAATGTCGCTAGGCATTCCCGAGCACAGCGCTGTGTGATCGACTTGCTGTCCGAGGCGGACGAGGTCAGTGTCGTGATCGCCGACGACGGGGTGGGTTGTGTCGTTATTCGGGATGGCGTGGACAGCGGCCACGCACACTACGGAACCACCATCATGCGTGAGCGGGCGCTGAGCCTCGGCGGTTCCATTCAGACCGACAGCGTCGCTGGGCAGGGCACTAAGGTTTGTTTGCGCTTCCGCCCGAGATTGCTGTCTCCGGCCGCCAACGGCGTCGCGTCGTCATCCGTGAGCCGTCACTAGTGGGCGGTCTCAGATGAAAGACGCAATCGAAACTCGTGTACTGGTGATCGACGACCATCCCCTGTTTCGTAAGGGTGTCGGCGACCTCTTGGATATGGAGCCCGCGTTGCAACTGGTGGGGGAGGCGGCCGATGGCGAAACCGGCTTGCGTCTGGCCGAGCAACTGCACCCCGATCTGATCCTGCTGGACCTGAACATGAAGGGTATGGACGGTATTGAGACGCTGCGTCGGTTGCGCGCCGACGTCTCGCTCGATGCACGTATCGTCATGCTCACCGTGTCCGACACCGAGTCCGACGTGCTCGCCGCGCTGCGCGGCGGCGCCGACGGCTATTTGCTGAAGGACATGGAGCCTGAAGACATGCTGGCACTGTTGCGCGATGCGATGCGTGGTCGGCTGGTGATCAGCCCCCAGCTAACGGAACTCCTAGCGCGCGCGTTGCGCGAGCCACCGGGTCCGCGACACCCGGATCAGGCGGGTCTGACCCCGCGCGAGGAGCAGATCCTGGAGTTCATTGCAAAAGGCTGGAGCAACAAGCTCATCGCCCGTGAGCTGGACTTGGCCGTCGGCACCATTAAGGTGCATGTCAAACACATCTTGAAGAAGCTTGGTCTCAAGACCCGCGTCGAGGCTGCGGTTTGGGTCGTGAGTACCCATCAGCGCTGACATCGGCGAGGATGTGACCCCGTCTCCGGGCACGCGCTGCCGGTCGTGGGGGAGACTGGGAAGCCAGAGGACCAAAAAACCAGCCCTTGTTAGTGTGGCGACGCAGCGCCGCGCTGATCGATGCGGGCGATCAGTTCGTCAATCTGCTCGGTCTTGCCGGGATCGAGGCGCTTGGCCCCGCCGAGGGCCGCTTTGGCGGCACCAAACTGGCCGGAGTGCAGATAGGCGATGCCCATGCCGATGAAGGCTGCGGCGTTGTTCGTGTCCAGACTGATGGCCTGCTGGAATTGATCGATTGCTTCGCCGTGGCGTTGGCCGAGCAGGTAGGCGCCGGCCAGACGTGTGTGTGCGAGACTGGAATCGGGTTCCTGGTCAACGGCGGTGGTCAGGGTTGCGATGGCGCCGTCGATATCATTCTCCTTGAGCTGTTGCTCGCCCTGGCTAATGAGATCGGTCGTGGCGACGGGCGCTTCGGCTGCGGTCAGCGCTACGGTCAGAAGCACGAGCGTGAACGCGGTTACAACGCGCAAGGTCTTAAGCATGGTGGATCAGTGGTCTTGCCGTGTGCGGGGAGAATCCGAGAGATCCTCTCGGGAACCGCGGGATGCCGGTTCAGTGCTTGCGCCCCGCCGCGAGGGTCGGCGTCGGATTGGCTCTTCCGACTGCCGGGTCGCGGCGGGGATGTCGCTCCTATTTGAGTGAGCCCTTTCCGTAACGTTCCTCGAAGC
>JBATTL010000189.1:0-1654 GCA_049670525.1 Thiohalocapsa sp.
CATTACGAGTCACTACTCGGCAGCTGAATTAGGCAACCTCATAGAGGCTGCAGACCAGGTTGTCGGAGAGGGGTCACGCAAAAGTCCCGCACTGGTGGTATTGAAGAAAAAAGCAGCTAGCGCCTAAAGCACTAACTGCTTGATTTAACTTAGAATTTATGGCGCGCCCGGAGAGATTCGAACTCCCGACCACCTGGTTCGAAGGCGTATACGTCACGAACCGTTTTCTTTTAAATCAATAAGTTAAATGGCCCGCCCTCGTCCTTTCTGCCGTTAAACGCCGCCGAAAACCATTGATTGCCGCCTCAACGCTACGTTTTCGCATTGACAACACTGCCCGCCGAATGTACCGTGGGGTGGTACACTAACTCAGATAGATCTGTGGAATGATCTTAAGCTTTCGAGACAACTGGTTGCACGACTT
Organism: Thiohalocapsa sp.; assembly: GCA_049670525.1. Taxonomy (GTDB): domain Bacteria; phylum Pseudomonadota; class Gammaproteobacteria; order Chromatiales; family Chromatiaceae; genus Thiohalocapsa. Next base: position 425 of record JBATTL010000189.1, read on the forward strand.
CTTTGTCAACGATGTCCGATCAAAGAAGATCCCCGCCGATGTCGAAAGCCGCTTGTTCCGAAAGATCCAGATGATCGACGACGCAACGACCGACGCAGACTTGAGGGTGCCACCGAGCAACCGCTTCGAGAAGTTACGCGGCAAGCTGGCGAAATTCCATTCGATCCGCGTCAGCAAGCAATGGCGGCTCGTCTTCCAATGGGATGGCAGTCGGGGCGGAGCGTCGGATCTCTATCTGGACAACCACAGCTATCGGTGAGGCAAGCCCATGTTGATGACCAAGCGTAAGCCGGCGAGCGTCGGCGAAATTCTGACCGAAGAGTTCATGGAACCCCTGGCGCTCACCCAGGGTGCCCTGGCCGAAGCCATGGGCGTGCAACGCAAGCACGTCAATGAACTGTGCAACGACCGGCGCAAAGTGACTGCCGCGACGGCCCTCATTCTTGCCCGGGTATTCGGCAATAGTCCGGACTTCTGGCTCAACGCGCAGAAGCGCAGTGATCTGTGGGAGGCGATGCACTCACCCCGCGAACGCGAGCGAGTCAAACGTGCCCGGCCGCTGACTCCTGCCGCCTAAGGTCGCCACACATGTTTTTCTCCATTCTAATCGGAGGAATGTCCTGCATTCCCAGCGGGGCACTCCAACACAAAGAACTGAGCCCATTGGGAGCGCGACGGTTGCGGATAGTGCATATAAGGGGCCATTATGTCAGGCGCGAAACCGTCGGGGCGAGCTGAATCCGGCTGACGACGGCAAATCGAGGCCGCCATCGGGCGGAGCCGGCCCGACCCCTCGTCGTTCAGGCGCGTGAATCTTCCCCTTTCACCCGAAAATGCCGGCGCATCACGGCGCAAGCCAAAAACCGCCCGTCCCTGCACGGTGGCCCGGGTGGTGATGAACAAGACGCAGCGGTCAGACCAGGCGATCGCCCTGCGGCGGCGCTCGGCTCGGGTGCGCCGGATCGATGGGCTCCGCAGTGTGGCTGAGATGGTCCAGAATTCGCTCGATGACTGCGGGTTCCTCGATGCTGGCGATCACCCGCAGCTTCCCGCCGCATTGTCGGCAGGTCTCAATGTCGATGGCGAATACCCGCTTGAGGCGTTGTGCCCATGACATCGCCCGTTGCCGGTCGCTGACCGAACCCTCACCACGTGCTTTGGAAGCGGCGGTGCGTGGCCCGGGCACGATCCGTGCCCGGTCGCGGCTCGCCGGCGCGAACACGCCATGGT
>JBATTL010000190.1:0-4690 GCA_049670525.1 Thiohalocapsa sp.
ATCCACCGCGCGGCCCATACCGGACTGCGCGGCGACGGTTGCATCTTCGTCAGCGATGTGGAACGGAAGGTGCGAATCCAGGAGCCGCCACCCCATGACAGCTGATCACCGACACCCGCATGGCAGCGAGGGTGTGAGCGACCGCGTTCTGCTCTGGAGCGTCATCATCAATGTCGCCCTGTCGGTGTTCGAGTTTGCAGCCGGCGCCATCGCCGGCAGCGTGGCGCTCATGGCCGACGCGCTGCATAACACCAACGACGCGGCGGCGCTGCTCATCGCCTACATTGCACGCAAAATCGCCGGCAAAGGGGCGGATGACGACTTCACCTTCGGTTACCGCAGGGCGGAATTGATCGGCGCGATGATTCAGCTGACCGCGCTGATTGTGGTGGGTCTGTATCTGCTCTACGAGGCGGTGCAGCGGTTCTTCGTGCCGGAGCCGCTGCTGGGTGGGTGGATCATGGCGGCGGCGGGCGTAGCGCTGCTGGTGGACGTCGTCACGGCCTGGCTGCTCTGGGCGATGTCGAGGGGCAGTCTGAACGTGCGCGCCGCCTTTTTGCACAACCTCACCGACGCGGGCGCGTCCGTGGCCGTGCTACTGGGTGGCGCCGCAGTCTTGTGGCTCGGCTGGAACTGGGTGGACCCGCTGCTGACGCTGGTGATCGCCGGTTACATCCTGGTGATGTCCTTCGGCCTATTGCGCCGCACCGCGGTGATCCTCATGGAGGGAACACCGGCGGGTGTTTCGATCGATACGGTCAAGAAGGCCGTTGAGGCCATCGACGGCGTGCTCGACTTGCACCACATCCACATCTGGGCGCTCGACGAGCACCGTCGCGCCCTCGAGGCGCACCTGGTGGTCGCCGAGGACCGGTGCATGTCGGAGCTGGAAGCCTTCAAGGCCGAGGTGAAACGTCTACTCGAAGACCGCTTCGAGATCGTACACAGCACCTTGGAGTTGGAAGCAGCAGGAACGGACTGCCGGGGGTGCTGATGCGTGTGATGCCTTAGCGCGAGCATGGGCGATGTGGCTCATAACCGCGTCATGAGTCGGCCTGCCGCTCGGCAGCGGCCAGCTGATCGGCGGTGCGCTCCTCGGCCACCGAAAGCTCGATGTTTCTCACGGCGCTCTGGCGCCACAGCAGGTAGATCGCCGGGATCACGAACAAGCTGAGCAGCGGCGCCGTGATCATGCCGCCGACCATTGGCGCGGCGATGCGGCGCATGACCTCGGAGCCGACGCCGCTGAACAGCATGATCGGCAACAGACCGGCGAAAATCGTCGCTACGGTCATGGCCTTGGGCCGGATGCGCAGCACGGCGCCCTCCTCGATGGCGCCCTTGAGGTCATCGATGCTCTCGAGTCGCCCCTGCCGCCGCCAATCGGCCAGCGCATTATCCAGATAGACCAGCATGATGACGCCGAACTCGGCAGCAACTCCGGCCAGCGCGATGAAACCGACGGCCACGGCCACCGACAGGTTGTAATCGAGCAGGTAGATCAGCCAGACCCCACCGACCAGCGCGAACGGCAGCGACAGCATCACCAACAGGGCCTCGCCGGCGTGGCGGAAGGTCAGGTACAGCAGCAGAAAGATGATCGCCAGCGTCACCGGCACCACTTGGGTCAGCCGTTCCCGGGCGCGCTCCATGTACTCGTACTGGCCGGACCAGGTCAGAGAATATCCCGGCGGTAGGGCCACCTCGGCGCGGACCGCTTGTTGCGCGTCGTCGATCCAGCTGCCGAGGTCGCGGCCGCGGATATCGACAAAGGTCCAGCCGTTCAGACGCGCGTTCTCGCTCTTCAGCATCGGCGCGCCGTCGGCGATGACGACCTCGGCGACCTGCTCCAGCGGTATCTGGGCACCGGTGGGCGTGACGATCGGAAGCTCGCGAAGCTTCTGTACGTCGTCACGCTGCTCGCGGGGAAAGCGGATGTTGACCGGATAGCGCTCCAGCCCCTCGACGGTCTGGGTGATGTTGATACCGCCGATGGCCGCGGCGACGATGCGATTGATATCGCTGACATTGAGCCCGACACGTGCCGCGGCGAGCCGATCGGGGCGGATCTCGATGTAGCGCCCGCCGGCGACCCGTTCGGAGAAGGCCGACGTGGTGCCGGCCACCTGCAGCACGGCCCGCTCCACGTCCTGGCCGATGCGCTCGATTTCCTTGAGGTCGGGGCCTGCGATCTTGACGCCGACGGGCGTCTTGATGCCGGTGGCCAGCATATCGATGCGGGTCTTGATGGGCATGACCCAGGCGTTGGTCACGCCGGGCAGGTCGACGGTCGCGTCCAGCTCGTCGATGAGCTTGTCCACGGTCATTCCCTCGCGCCATTGGTCCTCGGGCCTGAGCTGAATCAGGGTCTCGATCATGGTTAGCGGCGCCGGGTCCGTCGCCGTGTCGGCGCGGCCGATCTTGCCGAAGACGCTCTCCACCTCGGGCAGCGTGGCGATGAGCCGGTCGGTCTGCTGCAACAGCTCTTGGGCCTTGCCGATGGACAGCGCCGGCAGCGTCGTCGGCATGTACATCAGATCGCCCTCGTAGAGGTCCGGCATGAACTCGGAGCCCAGGCCCCGATGCCAGTCCTCCAGCATCGGCACGTCGCGCAAGGTCTCGCGCCAGATATCGGCCAGCGCCTGCTGCCAGCCGTCGATGACCTCGATCGGTCCCGACCGCTGCCCGGCTGTCGGGCCTCCTTCGTCGGCCCAACCTACGGCCGTGCGGACGAATGAAGCAGCCTGGAATGGCCATTTAAGGGGCTCGAGAACGCCGCCGATGCCGGCCAGCGGGATCAGCGTGCTCAGCATCAGCGCGACCGACAACAGGATGGTCGTGCGCGGCAACCGCAGCACCGCGCGCAGCAGCGGCCGATAGAGCCAGATCAGGAAGCGGTTCAGCGGATTGCGCGTTTCGCTCGGGATACGCCCGCGGATCAGATAACCCATCAGCACGGGCACTAGGGTCACGGCCAGACCTGCCGCCGCAGCCATCGCGTAGGTCTTGGTGAAGGCCAGCGGCGCGAACAGCCGGCCCTCCTGCGCCTCCAGCGTGAACACCGGGAGAAAGCTCAGCGTGATGATCAGGAGACTGAAGAACAGCGCCGGACCGACCTCGACGGCGGCCTGACCGACGACCTTCCAGTGCTCGTCGCCGCGTGGCCGGTGGCCGTAGCCGGCCTCGTAGCGCTCCAGGTGCTTGTGGGCGTTCTCGATCATGACGATCGCGGCATCGACCATCGCGCCGATGGCGATCGCGATGCCGCCTAGGGACATGATGTTCGCATTGATGCCCTGTTGCTCCATGATGATGAAGGCCGCGAGTATTCCGAGCGGCAGGCTGACGACGGCCACCAGTGCCGAGCGCAGGTGGAACAAGAAGACGACGCAGACCAACGCCACGACGATGAATTCCTCGATTAGCTTCGTGCGCAGATTGTCGACGGCGTCAAGGATCAGCTGGGAGCGGTCGTAGGTTTCAACGATCTCGACGCCGTCGGGAAGACCGGCGCGAAGCTCGTCGATGCGCGCCTTGACGGCCTCGATCGTCGCCAGCGCATTCTCGCCATAGCGCATCACAACGATGCCGCCGGTGATCTCCCCCTCGCCATCCAGGTCCGCGACGACGCGGCGCATCTCGGGACCGATCTGCACGCGGGCGACATCGCGAAGCAGGATCGGCGTGCCGTCGGCGCTGACATCGATCGGGATCAGCTCGATGTCCTCGAGCGAGGTCAGATAGCCGCGCGTGCGGATCATGTACTCGGCCTCGGCCAGCTCCAGCACGGAGCCGCCGACCTCGCGGTTGGCCGCCTGCACGGCGTCGATGACGCGCGCGAGCGGGATCCCGAAGCCGCGCAGGCGCTCGGGATCGACGACGATCTGGTACTGGCGCACCATGCCGCCGACCGTCGCCACCTCGGAGACGCCGGGCACGGTCTGCAGCTCGTACTTCAGGAACCAGTTCTGCAGGCTCGTGAGCTGAGCCAGGTCATGCTGGCCGGTGCGGTCGACGAGCGCATAGCTGTAGATCCAGCCGACGCCGGTCGCATCGGGGCCGATGCGGGGTTGCACGCCCTCCGGCAGCTCGGAGGCCGCTTGATTCAGGTATTCCAGCACCCGCGAGCGGGCCCAGTAGATATCGGTGCCGTCTTCGAAGATCACGTAGACGTAGCTGTCGCCGAAGAAGCTGTAGCCGCGCACCGCCTTGGCGCCCGGCACCGACAGCATCGTCGTCGTGATCGGATAGGTGACCTGCTCCTCGACGACCCGCGGCGATTGGCCCGGAAAGCTGGTCTTGACAATGACCTAAACGTCCGACAGGTCCGGGATGGCATCGAGCGGCGTCTGCTTGACCGCAACGATGCCCCAGCCGGTCAGCAGCACCGCGGCGACCAGCACCAAGAAGCGGTTTCGGATCGACCAGAGGATGACTTGGCTCATCGGAAAGGGCTCTCCCGAGCTCGAACAGTACGGCAGTGCGCAAGTACGTGAATACGCCGATCGGGTCGCATCATGCCCTCGTACTTTTGCAGTTCCCATCAATGCGCATGCGTCTGCTCCCCGGCCGAGCCATCGTCCGACGTCCCCGACATCCGCATGAAGCTGGCCTGCAGGCTGGACTCGGAGTCGATCAGGAACTGGCCGGACACGACGATCCGGTCGCCCTCGTCGAGGCCGGACAGGAT
>JBATTL010000191.1:0-9756 GCA_049670525.1 Thiohalocapsa sp.
GCTATGGCGACGTGCTCGGTGCCGGTGAGGGCTGGGCCAAGACGATCCTGTTCAACCCGCGCGCCCGCGAGCAGTTCCAGGCCTTTCTCGAACGCGCGGACAGCTTCGCGCTCGGCGTCTGCAACGGCTGCCAGATGCTCGCCAACCTGCGCGAGTTGATCTCCGGCAGCGAGCACTGGCCCCACTTCGTGCGCAACCGTTCCGAGCAGTTCGAGGCGCGATTCGTCATGGTGGAGGTGCTGCCCTCGCCATCGATCCTGATGCAGGGCATGGCCGGCTCGCGCATGCCCATCGCTGTCGCCCATGGCGAGGGCCGCGCCGAGTTCCGCGACGCGGACCACATCGCCGCCGCGCGGTCCAGAATCGCTCTGCGCTATGTCGAGACCGCCGGCGGTCTGGGTAGGGCAGGGGCTGAACGCTATCCAGCCAATCCCAACGGCTCTCCGGACGGAATCACCGGTCTGACCAGCGCAGACGGCCGGGTCACCATCATGATGCCCCACCCCGAACGTGTCTTCCGCAGCCTGCAGCACTCCTGGCATCCGGATCATTGGGGCGAGGATGGCCCCTGGCTGAGGCTGTTCCGCAATGCACGGGTGTGGGTGGGTTAGGCGCGTGACTGACCAGGGTTGGCGCCAGGTAGTCTCGGCCTGGTTGCTGGTCGTCGCCGGGGGCAGCGTGGATGCGGTGGTCTTGCTCGGCTTCAACGTGCTGACCGCGGCCCAAACCGGTAATACCATGCTGCTGGCCGTGGCACTGGCGCGGGGCGATGCTGTCGGTGGCATAAGCGCGGCGCTATCGGTGCTCGCCTTCGTGCTTGGCGTAACGCTCGGCGCAGTGCTGCTCCGCCGGGTGGCGACCAACCCTGCGTCACTGTTGCCGACCCTGCTGACCGAGGCGGTGCTGTTGGGTGGGTTGCTGGGGTTCTGGATCAGCGTCCAGCCCTTGAGTCGCCACGAGGAGCTAGGGGTGATCGCATTAGCGGCACTTGCAATGGGTTTGCAAAGCGCTCTGGCCCTGCATCTGCGAGGCCCCAGCACCACCTATATGACGGGCACCCTCGCGACGTTCAGCACGGGCCTGGTCGAATGGATGCTGGCGCGCGTGCGAGGACCGGACCTGACTTCAATGGGCACACGTCCAGCGCCACGCCCTCGGCACCACGCCCCTGGCCCAGCGGCCTCACCTGGCTCTTATACCTGTCAAGCGCGATTGGCAGCGGTGTTCTGTTCCTGCACATTGGGGCGCTGGCCTTGTTGGTCCCCGTTGGTGCCGTTTTTCTGGTGGTGCTGCTGCAGATCTGGGCCGGCGCTCGCGAAACAGAGGAAGCCCGACAGTCGTTGTGACGGCGCTATCCTGCTAGCGGCAGAAGGCCCCGGGGACTGCCCGGTCGGGGTGCAATCGGCAACCGCAAAGCGAAGAATCTACCAATCTTTCACCGGGTCAACACCGTCTGCGGAACAGACTTGCCATTTCCCCTTCGATCAGGCGATAGACTGCCGCGAGCCCTGCAGCCCAAGCGCTTTCACCCGCTGCTGTCCGAATCACGTCTTGGCGGATCTCGATCATGCCGGGCAATCAGCGAACCACGCCATGGGGGGAAATCGTACCGTTGATGCTGTCACCTGAGGGTCTGCTATGGCGGACAACCCGCCCTATTCATCCAAAACGCGTACTGCCCCGCATCGAATAGCTCACTGCCCGACAGATACCAAATGTGTCCGTCCATCGACGAGAGGCCCAAGTAGCTCCGGGTTTGCGGGTAGTAGCGGTAGCTGTAGTCGAAGGAAAAAACGGATGCCGTGCCGGCTGGCGCAAAGAGACCAGGTGCGAATCGCTCCGCCCAGTCGAACAGGCACTGCGTCGGCGGCGGCTGGCATCCGGCCTGCGGCAGCCAAGCGGATAGGGGACCAACGTCTTTTTGGGCGACGCCTGGATCGACGTAGTAGACATGGTTGTTCGCGGCGGCGATCCTGAGATACGCGTTCGTGCCGCTGTAGTAGCGATAGTGGTAAGGCGCGGCGTACTGGGTCACCACACCGGCAGGGGCAAACAGGCTTGGATAGTTGGTTTCGGCCCAGTTCATCAGGCAGTCGCCGTTGCGGATCGGGACTGTGCTGACGGTCGGTACGGTCAGCTCCGCAAAAACCGGCAAATGGTCGGAGGCCGCGGCGCAGGTCGGCGGCGCGAGCGGCGCGCCCGTCAATGCCAGGCTGCCAGGCAACGCTTCGTCCGCGCAGTCGTAGATCTGCGCCTGGGCGCCAGCGGCATCGATCGCGGGTGAGACCAGGATGTAGTCAAGCGCGCGCCCTGATGTGGGACGGGTCGTGTCAGTGCCATCCAGTTGCCGGGCACTGAGCACCTTGGCGGCCGTTTGCAGGTACAGGAAGGGGTCGTTGCGTAGCCCGAAGCCGGCCATCATCGCGCTGATGTCCGCACCGGATTCGAAGCGGGCAGGCAGGCCGCCGGGCGCTCTCCGGAAGCTGGCGGGCGTCTGCGGCGCGTCGCCGAGGTCGGCATTCAGATCACCAACGACGATGAACGGCTGCTGCTCGGCGGCCAGGGCGTTGACGAGCTGGGTGATGCGATAGGACTCGATCGCGCGCCGAAACGCGTCGCTATCGGCAGTCCCTGCTTTCAGGTGCGTGATGATCAGACGGAGCGCATCGCCGCTACCAGTCTCCGAGAGGTCGACCAACACCTCCAACGGATCGCGGGTAATATCGTCGGCGTTTGCGTCGCCCGAGAGTTGGGAAGGCGACCAAGGACCGCCGACGTCGATCAGATAATCGGAGAGCAGCGCGGCACGGTGGCTGCCGAACGGGCCATAGGGGGCAACCGCAACATGGCTGTAGCCGAGATCGGATGCTAAATCGTACAGGTGCTCGACATCCTCGGCGTTGGCGACTTCCTGCAGCGCAACCAGGTCTGCGTCGAGGCGATTCAATATCGCGATGGTCGCATCGTACTGAGCGGACCCACGCGCACCGACGGTCTCGACGTTCCAGGTCACCACGCGGACGGTCTGGTCGGCAACCGCGAGCCCGGCGGCAACGGCGATCACCAACACACCAAGCGAGCGTGCGGCCACCCTTCGCAGGGGACGACAGCGCCTCGGCCATTCGGTCCAAGTGCGTGGCGCTGTTGACTCGCTCATCCTGGTTTTCCCTTCGCCGCGCTATCGGAACGCACTGTTCCTGGCGATCATAACCGCTGGGCAAGGCCGCGTGGGGCGGGCGCGAGGTCAGCAATGACCTCGGTCAGCCGGACCGGGGTCGGATTTACCGCACCGTGAGCGAGTTCGCGAAATGGCGCTTTCGCGCTGTTGGCGCCGATCGGCCGAGACACGGCGATCAAACCCGTGGCGGCCTCTCGACGTCGCATTTAGAATCGAAGCGAAGGGAGGACGCCCGCCCTTGCCGATCTGGTCCCGATCTGGTCCCGACTTGGTCTCGCTCTGGCCCCGCGCGCATCCTCCGAGAGGATGGGTTCAATGGCAGCACATGCCGTATGAGTGCGGCGAGAGTGCGGCTCCGTTGTCAACAGAGGTGAGGACGGACGGCTGCTTCTGTCGAGTGGCACGCTTCCGGTTACACTGCCGGCAGTGTCTTGAATCATTGGGAGTCGATCATGGCGAGGCTGGTGGAATTGGATTTGGGCGACGGACAATCGGTGTTGGTGGAGGCCGACGACCAGATCTCGATCCCGCGGAGTGCGATTGGCGAGATGGCCTATCAACGCGGACCACGCGACGCTCAGTCGCGCGCGAGCATTGAGCGGGTGCAGAACATGCTTCGCGGCTTCGCCGATGGCGCCGTGGCGGCGTTGCGGGACATCGACGCCGACGTTGAGCGGGTCAGGCTGGAGTTCGCCGTCAGTCTGGGTGGCGACGCCGGTGTGCCCTACGTGACTAAGCGCAAGGGCGAAGGCATGCTGACAGTAACGATCGACTGCAATCTGGCCCACCGAAACCAGCGTTCATCGCTGGAACAGGACTAGGGGCGGGGCTTGTCCGACCCCGACGCAAGCGCCCGCGCCAACCTCGCCGAACTGCTGGACGCACTAACCGATGAGCTTCGCCGGCTTGACCTTTGGGAAACGATGCCGCCGCCGGGTCCGGCGCTCGATAGCAGGCTGCCGTTCTGCTGTGACAGGCTGCGGTTTTCTCAGTGGCTGCAATGGGTGTTCGTCCCACGCACGCGCGCACTGCTCGACGCGGGCGGTGCTTTTGCATTGAAGAGCGCGATCCGGCCTATGGCCGAGGAGGCGCTATCCGGTTGCGCCTGGGACCCTGATCCCCTATTGCGCCTGCTCGGTTCCATCGATCAGACCATCAATCGCCTGCCAGCTGCAGTCGGTGGCGATCGGACCCCAGGCGCTACCCCCATTGATTGATCGGCGATTGGAAATCGCAGCATCGCGCCGTCACTGTCGGTCCAACCCCAGTTAGCCTTGAGCCCCAGCCCCATGACGGACCCGACCTCGACCAAAGAGGGCGCTGCCAATCGCCTCGCAAGCACCACCAGCCCGTACCTGCAACAGCATGCCGGCAATCCGGTGGATTGGTGGCCCTGGTGCGACGAGGCCCTCGCGGAGGCGCGTGACCGGGACAAACCGATCTTGCTGTCAGTGGGCTATTCGGCCTGCCATTGGTGTCATGTGATGGCCCATGAGTCCTTCGAGGACGAGGCCACGGCCGAGGTCATGAATCGCCTGTTCGTCAACATCAAGGTCGATCGCGAGGAACGCCCAGACATCGACAAGATCTACCAGACCGCACATCAGATGCTGCAGCAACGTGCCGGCGGCTGGCCGTTGACGGTGTTTCTGACCCCGGACGACCTGAAGCCCTTCTTCGCCGGCACCTATTTTCCAAAGGAACCCAGGCACGGCCTGCCGTCATTCACGGGTCTGCTCACTGGCGTGGAGCGTGCCTATCGTGAGCAGGCGGACGCCATCCGGGAGCAAAACGCGTCGCTGATGGATGCTTTAAAGCAGCTTGAGCCCACCGCCAGCGACAGCATCCCAGACGCCGCACCCCTGGAGGGCGCCCGCCGTCAACTCGCGGGCAGCTTCGATGGAGCTAATGGCGGCTTTGGTCGGGCGCCGAAGTTTCCACACCCGACCAATATGGAATTTCTGCTGCGCCACTGGGCCGCGACCGCGGTCGACCATGGGGCGGAAGATCGGTCGGGCGGCGATGACAAGGCGCTGCACATGGCCAGCTTCACGCTGGAGCGCATGATCCGCGGTGGCGTCAACGATCAGTTGCGAGGTGGTTTCTGCCGCTACTCGGTGGACGATCACTGGATGATCCCGCACTTTGAGAAAATGCTCTACGACAATGGCCCGCTGCTGGCCCTGTGCTGCGATGCCTGCCAAATCGGCGACCAACACGGCGAGCGATTCGGCGGCGATGACCTGTTTCGCAACGCGGCGATCGCCACCGCTGACTGGGTCATGGCCGAGATGCAATCCCCGGAGGGCGGCTACTACAGCACGCTTGATGCCGACAGCGAAGGAGAGGAGGGCCGTTTCTACGCCTGGGATCGGGCGGAGGTCTCTGCTCTGCTGGATGAAGCCGAGTACGCGCTGATCGCACCACTGTACGGCTTGGACCAGAATCCCAATTTCGAAGACAAGTGGCACCTGCACGGCTATCGCACACTTGGCGATTTAGCCACCGAGCAGGGACTATCGCCGACGCAGGCTCGGTCGCTGCTTGATGGCGCCAAGGCCAAGCTGCTCGCCGCACGCGCGAGGCGTGTTCGGCCGGGCCGGGACGAGAAGATCCTGACCTCCTGGAATGCACTGATGATCAAGGGTATCGCACGTGCGGCACGGGTGCTGCGGCGCGACGACTACCTCGCGTCCGCGGAGAGGGCGCTCGGCTTCATCCGCGCAACGCTATGGCGTGATGGCCGGCTGCTGGCCACGTACAAGGACGGAAACGCGCACCTGAACGCCTACCTGGACGACTATGCGCTGCTTCTCGACGCGCTGTTGGAATTGCTGCAGACGCGCTGGAACAGGGCGGAACTTGAGCTGGCAATGGCCCTGGCGGAAGTGCTGTTGGACCAGTTCTTCGATTCTGAGCAGGGCGGGTTCTTTTTCACCGCTGCCGACCACGAAGTGCTGATCCAGCGGCCAAAGCCACTCGGCGACGAATCGATGCCGTCCGGTAACGGCATTGCTGCTCAAACCTTGCAACGACTGGGACACCTGCTCGGCGAACGCCGCTATCTGGACGCGGTTGAGGCGACGTTGAAGCTTGCCGCCGAACCCATGCGCCGCATTCCCTATGCACACACCAGTCTGTTGATGGCGCTGGACGAGTATCTGCATCCCGGCGAGATCATCGTCATCCGCGGAGAAGGTGATGACCTGAACGCCTGGCAGGCGCAAGCCCAAGGTGGCTACGCGCCGCGGCGTTTGGTACTCGCCATCCCCACCGGCGAGTCTGATCTGCCCGGTGCGCTGGCGGCCATGATGCCCGGCGAAGTCACCCGCGCTTACCGCTGCCGCGGCACCCATTGCGAGGCACCGTTGGAATCCCTACAGGCGCTGAGAGCAGACTGAGTTATGCCAACGACGCGCGCAGAGATAGCGAGTGCCGATTGGGCCGCGGATATCGCCGATCTTCAGACACGCCTGACCTATCAGGAGGACGAGATTCAGCACTTGAATCTGGTGTTGGAGGGGCAGCGTGTGACGCTTGATCGGCAGGCTTTGCAGATCGAACAGCTTCGGCGGCTGGTGAATTCGCTATCGGAGGCTCTGCGCGATCAGGTGTCCGACGGGCCGCCGCCGCACTATTAGTTCTCCGAGAGGGCGAGGGCGCAGAATGAGCGAGCAGGGCGCGACATCCGCGGTAATCGGCGGTCCCCAGCGAATCGAGTCTTACTGCGATGACGCTCGCCGGATTACCAACGCGCGGGCAGCTTACGGTTGATGACGAAGCGCTTGTCCTCAACGCTCAGGTAGCCGCCGATCTTGAGTTCCTTGAGGATCCGATTGACCATTTCGCGTGAGCAGCCAACGCGGTCGGCGATCGCCTGCTGGGTCAACTTCTGCGTAATCAGTCGACCGCTGTCTTCCTCAGCCGCATCGGTTAGGATCTTGACGATACGTCCGTAGACATCGAGAAGAGCCATGTCAGCCAAATCGTCGCTGAGGCGCTTGACCTCGAGCGACAGGTGGCGAATCAGATTAAAGGAGATTCTTGGATATTTTTCCAGGCATTGCTTGAACTCGGCCTTGCTTAGGCTGCGCAGCTCACACTCAGACAACGTGATCGCGGACGCGGTGCGGTGGCTTTCACCGATGAGCGACAACTCGCCGAAGTAATCGCCGGGGCCCAGTTCGTTGAGCGTGATCTCCTTTCCATCGTCCCCGGACAGAAAGATCCTGACTTGTCCCGAGATGACGAAGTAGAGGACGCTGGACTCGTCGCCGCGCTCCATGAGTACAGTATTCTTGCGGCAGCGTTTGACGTTGGTATGAGCCTCGATACTGGTGATTTCGTCTTCATCCAGCGATGCGAAGAGGGAAATGGCTTCGAACATTGTGGGGTTCTCTGGCATGCGCGCGCGGGGGCCTCATCGGGGTTGATTCTGGCGTCCCGTCCACAGCGATCTCAAGCTCGATCTTTGGTGCGCAGGGGGGGACTCGAACCCCCACGGATTGCTCCACTGGAACCTAAATCCAGCGCGTCTACCAATTCCGCCACCCGCGCAAATCGATCCGGCAAGCAAACACTCGCCCGTCTTCTCCGGTGCGTGCGATCAGACTGAGCGTCTGCGCTGTCGCTCGCTGCGTCTACTAGTGTAACGAGTCCGTGACGCCAGCGAAATCCACTTGTCGCGATTAGTTGTCATTCGGGTTTCTAACGCGCTCCAGTGTCGTCCCGGTCGGCAGTTCACGCAGCCAAATATCGAGCTGGGCGAGATCGTCGGGCAATCGCGCCATGGCATCGCCAGCCCCGGCTCGGTCGTCATACAGGCTATGGATCAGCGCATACCAGGGCCGCTCGCGGTACGACTCTGTGCGCACGTAAAGCACATCCGGTAGCCTATGAGATGCGATGAACTCTCGCATCTCGTCGCGGCTGCGAAAGCCGATCAGCTGCAGCGCAACGGTCGCCGCGCTCGTTTGCATGGCCTCTTGGCCGGTCTCCGTCTGGCCGGTCTCGGTCTTGGGGGGGGTGTCATCGGGTCGCGGTTCTTGATCGCCGCGATCGTTGGCTGTTGCCGCGGATTCCACCCTGAGCGCCGTATCTGTGGCGTCGCGGGCCGATGGCGCAACCTGTCCTGCCTCGACCGGTTGCGGACTGTCTGGCGTCGATGCCTCGGCGTTTGCCATCCTTGTATTGCTTGGGGCGCTTCGCAAAGACTGGATGCCCGTCTCGATGGTATCGATGCGCTCGGTCAGTCCATCGATGGTGTCGGCCAGAGAGACCGGCGGGACGGCAGGGACCGGCGGTACCTCGCTACGCTGAGCGGCCAACAGTGCCAGTTCGCGCTCAATATCGTCGATTCTCGCGTTGACCCCTGTGCTTATTGGCCCTGGTCCGGCGTTGACGGGTGGATCGGCCGGTTGAGCGCGTTGCTGTTCGACCATTCCAGCGAGTTGTGCACGTTGAAGATGCAGTCCAGCACCCAGCCACAGTACGCCGGCCGCCAACAACGCCGTCAGAACGGACAATCCCACGAGAGTGTTGCGATAGGCCCTGAGACGTAACTCGACCTCGTCGCGGTGCGTTTGCAGGGCCTTTCGCACTTGGGTGCTGGTTCGTCGCCGCTCGTCGTCCACATCGGCGATGCGCTCGACCAGGGATTTCTCCATGTCCTGCATGACCCTGGGCGTGGGGGCCGGCGCACCTGGATCGGCAGCTGACTGGCCGTGGAGGTGGCTGGCGAGATCGGGTTGCTCGTTCGGATCGCGGCCGTCGGGGGTCGTCATGTTGTGCCTGGCTCCATCGGCATAGTCAATCAAATCGCATCATTATTATGGAACATCCACCATCATCGGCTACCGAGGCGATGCTGCCAAGTGGGCGTGAGCGCGGATCACTGGTGCGCAGTTGGAATTCGCCGCAGAGTCAATCGCCGCGATGGGGCTATGACAGCGTCGCGATCGCCGCGCCAGCGTTCAGGCTCGGATCGAAGTGGGTGCGTCGGTGCTGCCGGTCGCCCTGATGGTGCCGCGTGCGGAGCCAAATCCGTTACCCTGATCGGATCAGAGCATTGTTAAGGCGATTGCCGGAAAATCTCGTAGCAGATGACGCAGGATTGAGGTTCACCTTCAAGGAGCACCGGCAGGAGCATAGCCGGGCTATGCGACCGCCGGCCGGTGCGACAACGAAGGCGGGCGTCAAGACAAGTCAGCTGGTATGAGATTTGACAGAAATCGCCTAACCCAATCTCCACGTAGCGCGTATGTGCAGCTGAGGCATTATGATGAGTCTAGTTTATGAGCATCCCAGAATAGCAGTTCCGCGGCGGACGCCGATTCTTAGAGAGCGTGATCAATCGGTTGCGTTTGTCGCTAGAGTTCTGGCTCGATGACCGACTCCGCTGAGCGTACTGCACTCGTTACCGGCGCCAACTCTGGCCTTGGCAAGGCGGTATCCCACGCCTTGGCGGCAACCGGGTCGCGAGTCCTGATGGTCGCGCGCGACGCCGCGCGCGGCGCGTCCGCCCGCGCGGAGATCATCGAGGCCCCGGGTAACAATAACGTCGAGCTGCTTGTGGCCGA
>JBATTL010000192.1:0-1995 GCA_049670525.1 Thiohalocapsa sp.
CGCTTGCGCAGCGCAGGCATCCGCGCCCGCACCTGCCCCGGGTCCACTTCCTGCAACTCCCCCTCGCGAAACGCGATCAAGCGCTGCTCCGGATACGCAAAGCCGCAGTTCGGGCACGCAGGCCCAGGCAAATGCATCGCATTGCACCGCAGGCACTTCACCCGCCGTTCCCCAACCTCCTTGCGCTTTTTCTTCCGCTTCGACCGCTTCTCCTGATCCAGCGCCCAATCCCGGTCCTCATCCGGCAGCCCATGCCGATACACATTGCCCACATGGTCCAGAATCACCGCCCGCTCCTTGCCCGGAAACGGTCGCAACGTCCGCCCCACCTGCTGCAGATACAGGCCCAGGCTCTGCGTGTGCCGGAGCAGCACCGCCCCCGCGACGACCGGGATATCGGTCCCCTCGCTGACGATCTCGCACGAGGCCAGCAACTGAAGCTCCCCGTTCGCCAAGTCCGCGATCCGCTGCCGCCGCTCACGCTCCGGCAACTTCCCGTCCAGGCTCGCCGCCCGCCAGCCCGCCAGCCGAAACCCCTCTGCCACATGCTCCGCGTGCGCCACGGTTGTGCAGAACGCCAGCGCCGGCGCACCGTTCAAATGCTTGCGGTAGTGCACCTCCGCATCGCCAGTGATCGTCGGCCTGTCTACCCGCTGTGCAGCGCCCGCCCGATCGAAGTCCCCGCCCTTCGTCTTTACCCCTTCCACATCCACCACCGAGGGCGCAAACACCACCGGCTGCGACAAAAAACCCCGCGCTACCAGCTCCCGCACCGTCGGACCCAACACCAGCGCATCAAAGAATCCGCCCACCTCCGCGCCCAGGCCCTGCCCGTCCAACCGCTCCGGCGTCGCCGTGACACCCAACACCCGCGCATCGGGCCAATGACGCAGCACCTTTCCCCAGCCTGATTTCGGCGTCGCATGGTGCGCCTCATCCACCACGATCAAATCCGGCACCCACGGGGCACCAGACCGCGACTGCTCGCCCAGGCGCCCCAACCGCCGCACCAGCGTCTGCACACTTGCCACCTGCACCATCGCCTCGGTCCACGACTGCCCCGGCGCCACCAGCCCGTGCCGAACCCGCAGACTCTCCAGCGTCCGCGACGTCTGCATCAGCAACTCCCCCCGATGCACCAGGATCAACGCCCGCCGACCCCGTGCCGCTGCCGACTGCGCGATATACACAAACATCCAAGTCTTCCCGGAGCCGGTCGGCGCCACCAGCAACGGCGCGACCGCACCCTGCGCGTACTGCGTGCGCACGGCGCCGATCGCGTCTTGCTGGTAATCTCGAAGGGTGATCAAGGAAGACGTCACGGGCTAGCGCTCACGGCCGTCCCGGACCGACGCGGCGAACAACGCGGGGTTCAGCGCCTCGAGCTGCGCATCCCACGCCCGCAACCGCACGAGATCCGCCAACACCGCCTTCACCTGGGGCATCGCCGCCGCCATCGCGGCATCGAGTTCCTTGTTCGTCACCGCCGGCTTGGCGGTCAGATACACCACGTAACTGCGCCCACCATCCAGCCGATCGGCGCGCGAACGCAGCCACCGCGCAAGGAGCACCGGCAGCCGCGACGGACATGGCCGACCCCGGAGCCCAACCAAGAGCCGGATAAAGCCGGGCGGAAACCTATGCATACGCTTGCCGCCCTCGTTCCTCCCGGAACGCCACCCGATCCCGATGCTCCTGCTGTTTCCCAGGGTTGAAGGCGTCCACCGATCGGTGATACCCCATCACACGCGTCCAGATCTTGCAGCGCGTGCGCTCCGCGTCGTTCAGTTGGCAATCATCGTGCTCTGATTCAGTCATTCGCTCAGCTCCCGCCCACGGCGCCAGACCGGCAGCACACCGGCCCGTCGCGCCTCAGTGAATTTCAGTTTCTGATAAAGCAGCCGGCAGTCCATTTCGCGGCAGAGTTGCGGGGCGCTCGCATGGCGCTCGCAACCGGACTCCCCCAGGTAAACGCAATCGCCATTGCCTTTGTGC
>JBATTL010000193.1:0-1799 GCA_049670525.1 Thiohalocapsa sp.
CCCCGGTTCTGGGGCTGGTTGGCGGACTGCCTGGCCCGCGACTGGGCGCCCGGCGAGCGCAACCTGTTCGTGCTCATCCACGGCTTCAACGTCAGCTTCGCCGAGGCCGCGATACGCGCCGCTCAGATCGGCTACGACCTGAAGGTGCCGGGGGAGATGGCCTTCTATAGCTGGCCGTCGCGCGGCGGGGTGCTGGACTATTCGGCCGATGAGGCCACCATCACCGCCAGCGTCGGCCCGCTCGCCGAGTTCCTCGGCGGGCTGCGCACGCGCTCCGGGGCGGAGCGCATCCATCTGTTCGTGCATAGCATGGGCAATCGCGGCTTTCTCAGCGCGCTGGAGCGACTGGCCGCGGGCGGCCTGCCGCCCCTGAACCTGGGCCAGGTCTTCTTCTGCGCCCCGGACGAGGACGTGCGCACCTTCGCCGACAAGACCCGGCTGTTTCCGCAGGAGTGCGAGAACCGCACCCTGCTGGTCTCCCCAGACGACAAGGCCGTGGCCCTGTCGCGCTGGAAGCATCAATACCACCGCGTCGGCATTGTCCCGCCGCTGCACCCCTACGACGACATCGAGACCGTCGCCGTCACCGGCTTCGGCCTGCTGGACCTGGGCCACGGCTACTTCGCCGAGGCGGAGCTCGTGATCCTGGACCTGCGCGAGGCCATCGAAAGCCGCCGCCGCGCCGCCGAGCGCGAGCTGCCGCGCCCACAGGAAGGCCACTTCGTCATCGACCTGCGGCAGTAGCTGGCTCGTAGCTCGCTGCCAACGGATGCGGCGGCTGTCCCTCTCTTTTCCCTCAACCGGGTTGCTGGCGCTGGCCTAGTCCGCGTTTCGCTTGCCGCACGCCTTCTCCTTCGCTGTTTGTATCGAGTTTCTCGATCGGCTTTGCCGGATGCCAATTGTCTATGCGCTTCGCGAATGTCAGAAAAAGTAATCAAGAAGTATTGACAATGTCAGGTATGAGTCTATGCTTGGAACGCAGTAGCAGGAATTCTTCTGGGAGCCGGCAGCAATGCACGATGGGGTGTTCAGGACGCGAAATCTGTCGACCGAAGAGCGGCGTCTCGCAGATTGCATCCAGAACCATGGTCTCTGTTCGGAGGAGGATCGCCGCCAGGCAGTGCGTAATCTTTTGGCGAAGCGGTGCCAGCTGCCTCGCTGGCTGCTCCCTGACGCCGTCCCGGACGACCTTTTCGTGCGCGAAACCCTGTTGCGGAGAATTCAAGATGAATCTCCGTCTCCCTTTGTCGACGCTGTCGGACACGCCCTTGAGGACAGTCGCTGGGACTCTGGGTGTTATCAGCAGGCGCTTGAAGACGGCGTCTCCAAGGCCCTGACTGGTGAACTGGACTCAGCCGGGCGACGTTTTGAGGCGAGCGTCACGGACGGTAAACCCACCGAAGTTGCCAGAGTTTTGAGCAGGCTCCGAGAGACGACCAAGTGCTTCGCGCAGTCGGACATCCCTTCGATGGCATCAGAACTAGTCCGGCGCGGTCGAGTCCGTATCCACAAACAGACGCTGGATATTGACGGCGAGATCCAAGGTGTTGACCTCAGTGCGCTCTAGCCCTGCGCTGCGCGCTACCGATGCGTCTTGCGCCGTGCGAAACCTTCGCTTCGTGGTTGGTGGCGAGGCCGATGTTGCCAAATCCCAGATCGCTCCCGCCGAGGGCCTGGTGGAGCGGCTGGTTGCGACGGTGCAAGCCAACGGATATCGGCATCTGGAGCCTGTCGAGCGTGACCTGCTGCGATTGGCCGCCGGTGTCGTGTTCGCTGATCGCACGCAACGTCGTCCGATG
>JBATTL010000194.1:0-1567 GCA_049670525.1 Thiohalocapsa sp.
TGGCTAGCGTGCATGTCGGCTGGCTCCTCGGGTGACTGGTGGTGTTTGGCGATGTCACCGTATCACCTTCAAAGCCAGCCTTCCCCAAGATTCTCAGTCGCTTACGCTTATCTTGGTGCCATTCGGGTCGGGTTCGATAAACTCATAGGGGTAGCTGGCGCTTCCCGTCTTCTGCCCTGGAATCATCCTCCCTCGGCTTTCGCGGTCTCCCCGTTTGCGCAGGATCCGGCGTTGCCCGGTCATCATCTCAATCTCCACAGAGAAGCGGTCATTGCCAATCGGTTGGTCTTGGTTGAACGCCATGCGCAGCGATTTGAGCGGTGTGTTGTCTCTCAAATTGTTTCCCCGCCGAATTCCCAAGCGGTTTCGCGCTGAGCGGGTTGAGGCTTCCCACGCTGATGACGGCGGTGGGAGAGAGGTAGCAGGTGGAACAGTGCGGACGGGGTCGGTTCGCGAGTCGGGCTTCGAGTGGGGGTTGCGACGCCCGCGCACGGCGAACGGTGGGGGGTGTTGGCGGCAGCGCCCGCCGTCGGTGGTTTAGAAGGGACAGGGATCGTCGGGGTCGAACAGATTGAGCTGTGGGGTCTCGGTGTCGGTGCAGCGCTCTTCGAGGAGCAGCTCCTGCATCTGAGGGCCGTAGCCGCGCCAGAGCGCATCGCCGAGCACGTCGAGCGCCTCCTGCACCGCCAGCGCCTGCTCAGGGGTCCAGTGGTCAGGCAATCGGCAGGTGAACAGCTCCTGGAGCGTGGTCATGGCGCCACCTCCTCGCGGGCGGTCTGAACATGCTCGATGGACACCGTGCGGGCCTTGGCGATGGCGGCGCTGGTGAGCGCATAGTGGGCCAGGCGATTGACGCAAACGTTGCCTCCCCTGGGTGGCCTGGAACAGCGCCTCGACCGCTGGCGGCTCGAACAACGCCAGCTCGCAGGCGGCCAGTCGTAGGCGGTGGGTCAGATACGCGGGCAGCTCCTCGCGTGTCAGCCCGGTCAAGTGATGACGCACCACGATGCGCTGGGCGAGCGACTCGTGCACCGCCATCGCCAGGCGCCGGCGCAGTTCCGTCAATCCCACCAACAACAGACACAGGCGATTCTCCGAATCCATGCGGTAGTTGGTCAGCAGCCGTAGATCCTCCAGCACCTCGTTTCTGAGGTGATGCGCCTCATCGACGATCAATACCGGGCGCTGCTTTGCCTCCAACGTCAAGCGGGTGATTTCTCCGCGGATGACGCGAAACGCCGAGGCACGGTTGCGTTCGGTCGGCCTGAATGCGCACAGGCCCAGCTCCCAGCCGATGGACTTGTACATAGCCATCACGTTGCCGGTCGACAGCGGCACGTAGAACACCCGATAGAGCCCCGGATGCAGGGCGGCTGCTACCTTGCGGCAGACCGTCGTCTTACCGGAACCGGCCTCACCGGTGACCAAGCCGATGCCGCGCAGCTCCAACAGATGCTTGAGTCGTGCTTCAGCCTCGGCCAGCGAACTGGAGGCGAACAAGGCATCCGGTTCCGGGGTGAGGTCGAACGGGAAGGCCGTCAGCGCAAAATGCTTGCAGTACATCAGC
>JBATTL010000195.1:0-5135 GCA_049670525.1 Thiohalocapsa sp.
GGTGTTCCGGGCATGCTGCCGTCGGTGCAGAAGCTCGAGGTGCTGATCGGCGGCCTTGGTATCGACAACGACACCCGCGTGGTGATCGCACCGCTCGGGGCAGATTCCAAGAGTATGGCCGCTGCCGCACGGGTCTATTGGACCTTCAAGGTGCTGGGGCACGACCAGGTCTCGATCTTGGACGGCGGCACCGCGGGCTACGCTGGGGACGCATCGCGTGCATTGGAGCAGGGCGAGCGCACACCGGAACCGAAGTCGTTCTCGGCGCACCTGCGCCCGGAGATGTTGGTGTCCGAGGAGGAGTTCGCCCAGGCGGTGCAGACCAACGGACTCAAGGTGGACTATCGGCGTCAGGATGAATTCTCCGGGCTCAACCGCAACGCGAAGACGGAACGCGCGGGCACGGTGGCCGGTGCGCGCAACATCCCGCTGGAGTGGCTGACGCGGGACAACGGCGGATATCTCCGCTCCCGGCAGGCGCTCGAGCAAGTCTACGCCCTGGCGAACGTGCCGGCGGACGCGGAGCAGATCGCCTTCTGCAACACCGGGCACAATTCCAGCCTGGGTTGGTTCGCGGTCCATGAGATCCTGGGCAATCAGGCGGTGCGGCTCTACGACGGCTCCATGGCGCGATGGAGCCGTAATGCCGCGCTGCCGATGGTGCGCCCGGTCGCGGTCACGGACTGACGGGTAAACCCTGACCACTCGGGGCCGGCGGCTGACGCCGGCGCGCTGTATTGGGCCCGCCGGCTTGCTATTGGAGCCCTGCCTTGCGGAGATCGGCGATCAGGCGCGCTCGGTAGTCCGGGTCGCGTATCGGGTAAACGGATTCGACATGCCCTAGGGAAAAGCCCGATTTCAGGGCGATCAGCTCGGCCGCTTGCCATTGCGCCTCTTCGATGCGCCCGGAACCGGCGTAGGCCGCGGCCAGCCAGAGTCGCAGCATCTGATAGGTCGGGTTCGTCGGAACGGCCT
This sequence comes from Thiohalocapsa sp., assembly GCA_049670525.1. Classification (GTDB taxonomy): domain Bacteria; phylum Pseudomonadota; class Gammaproteobacteria; order Chromatiales; family Chromatiaceae; genus Thiohalocapsa. The sequence goes on from JBATTL010000195.1 coordinate 976, forward strand.
GCTCCAGGTCGTCGATGGCGCTGGGATAATCGCCCGAGGAATAATGCAGCGCACCGCGCACCAGCCGGTAGATCGAGGGGAGGCTTGGGTTGAGCCGGACCGCACGCTCCATCTCGTCCAACCCCTCTGCCGGTCGTCCGGCGTAATGCAACACCCAGGCGAGCAGCGCATAGGCGTCGGCGTAGCCGGGCGACAGTGCGATGGCCTCCTCGGCCTGACGGATGGCTTCGGCGTGGTCCCCCCGGTAGAGGGCGACCTGCCCACCGACGAAGTAGATCTGCGGGACCTCGGGGTCCAGCGCCCTCGCCTGTTCGATCAACGCCTCGGCCCGTTCCATGGAGCCCTGCGCGCCAGGCTCCCAACCGTCCACCGCGTCGCGGGAGTGCGCCAGGGCCAAGGCGGAATAGGCCCGCGCGAACCGCGGGTCCAGCTCGATGGCCCGCTGGTAATGCGCCTTGGCCGACTCATTGTCCTCAAACGAGCGGCGACCGTAGAAGTCATTGCCTCGCAAGAGCTCGTCGTAGGCCGCGACGCTGGCCTCGTGGTTGCGCGCCAGGCGCCGTCGGTCGGCCGGGGCCAGCTCGACCTGCAGCGCGGAGACGATCTGAGCGGTCAGTTCGTCCTGGACGACAAAGACATCGGTCAGCTGGCGGTCGTAACGCTCCGCCCAAAGGGCTCGCCCGTCCTGGCTGTCGATCAATCGGACATTCAGCCGCAACTGTTGGCCTTCCCGTCGCAGACTGCCCTTGAGTAAAAAGCGCACGCCGAGCGCGCGGCCGATGCTGTCCGCCGGCTCGGTGCTGTTCTGATAGGCGAATGCGGAGTTGCGTGCGACAACCAGCAGACCGGAGACCTTGGACAGGTCGGTGATCAGGTCTTCCGTGATGCCGTTGGTGAAGTAGTCCTGGGATGGATCGGCAGTTGGATTGTCGAACGGCAACACGGCGATCGAGACGCGCCCCGGCAACGCTGACGCCTCCTGAACCTCGTCTTGCGGTGCTCGGGACAGATGAACTGCTGTTGCTGCGGCTACCAGCAGCAGTGCCAGGAGGGCCGCGGCCGGCAGCAAAAGGCGGCGCCGGCGCTTGGGCATGCTTGCCGGAGTCCGGGGCGCCGCCGGGATTGCTGCGTTGGGCGTTGGAGTGGCTTTGAGCACGGACTCCGCGACGGGCCCTACATCCGCGATCAGCCGGTAGCCGGTCTTGGAGATGGTCTCGATGATGCGCGGCGCACGGGAATCATCGCCCAGGGCTCGCCGCAGTTTGATGACGGCATTCGTGATCGCGTCGTAGCCCACCACCATGCCGGTCCATACCGCGGACTCCAGCTCGTCCCGCGAAACCACCCGACCGCGATGGCTCGCCAAGTAGACCAGCACGCTCATCGCCTTGGGTTCTAGCCGCACCTCATCGCCGTCGCGCAGCAGTCGGTTCGCGGCCGCGTCGACAGTCCAGTCCGCGACCACAAAGGGCGCGCCGGGGGGTGGCGACCAGGGGATGTCTTCATTTCCCATGACCGACAACTCTACAGGCTTCGGCCGAAGAATCGACGAAAACACGATGGTCGTGGTTTCGGCGCGTTTCCGTCAAGACTTCCCGCGGGCCAGGGCTGAAGCTTGAAACAGGCCGCAGCGTATGCACGACCGGTGCACTCGCACTCCGACGGCCTGCTCGAAATTCTTTTTCAACCTTGCGGAGCATCGACTCATGAACACGACCATCAACACCAGCGCAAACAAGACCGGCCTGAACGAAACAGACACCACCGCCACCATGCGAATCGTCCGGCGCATGCTGATTCTGTCGCTGCTGCCGGCCGCTTTCGGCGCACAAGCCGCCTGCTTGACCGATGCGCCGGAGATCGGCGATATCGGCCCTGGATCCGACCTGGTCTGTGACCAGCTCCAGAACCAGTTTCCCGGCGCGGCCCTTGCCGTCGAGAGTCGGGTGATCCACTCGCCGACCGACGTGTCGGTGCTCGCGTCGGTGGATGGCACGCCAATGCGACTGCGCTACAACCTGGCCGGCTACGTCTGGCATTTGAGCGGCGCCGACAACGGCATAGCCGATGTGGCGGCTCGTGAGCAGGGCCGTTCGATGGGCAAATGACGGCGTGAAAGCGGAGGGCCCTGCGGTCGTTGGTTTTAGTCGATGCCGGACAACGGGAATCGGCCAGCTCGTCCGCCGCATCCGCCATCGAATACGGCGACACGCGACCGCTGCGGTATTCGCCGAGGACGTCGATCCCGATCCGATGCAACCTATCGGTCATGTGTTATCGTTTCGGTCTGAACGCCCCTAAGGTGGGCTAAACCAGAGCAGTCAACACAGGAGAATGCGCCATGCTTAAGAACGGTCTGCAACTAATGGCGTTCGGCTACGTCGCCGGCCTCGTCAACTTCTACGGCCCACCGCTGTTCGCCGGGAGCCTGATCAGCCTGGTGGCAAGCGTGTCGATGATCGCAGGCATCAGCCTGTCCGCCTTCGCGTTGCTCCGGAAACTCGTCCTTGTCGTCGACGGCGCCTAGCTCACCGACCCAGGCCCGTCGCCGTTAGCCGGCGCCAACACCGTGAACGGCAACGCCGACGCTTTGCCGCACTGCTGCATGGCTCACGCGCAGTCGTGATAACGGCTTGCCGTCGGGATGCTCGAATCCAAATCCGCGCCTTGGTGTATTGTCCGCCTCGAAGCGTAGCGCGCCATCGGGCGGCACGGACGCGGACAGCCACGAGGCCAGTCCCCGGCTTTGATGTCCCGACACAGGAGCGCGCCGGTAGCTCCCCCCCGCGCGCAGGGCGTACAATCAGCTCCTGACGCTTGCCCCGGCGGAGAGCATCGGCAGCATCACGACTCCAGCCCCTCAGCCCCCTGAGCGCTTCGACCCTGCCTCGCGCAAGATGTACATGACTGAGGGGCATTTCCCGCCTCTACCCACCGACATCCCACAGCGCAGCATCTCGCTAGTCTTGCGGGTCGCCTTGTTTCCTCAAGGCTTCGATCAGTTCCTCGCGTGCATCGCTACCGCACAGCGCCTCCGTGATAATCGACTGATTTTGAGTGCTTTCCTCTTGGAATAGTGTCAATTCAACCTGGCCTCCTTGTCCCTGCTGACTCTCTCGGCTCTTTCTCCCTCACCTTCCTCTCGCAATCCGTCAACGGCGGGCATCATTCCCCGCACGGGAAGCGCTTAATACTCCAGCGCTTCCCCCAACAGTCAGGCTCGAAGCGGTGCGAGAATACGGGTCTGTTTCCAGTGCTCTCCAAGCCCAACGCACTCGAACGGACGACCCAACCCCATGCACAACCTGTTGCAGACGAAGCCCGAGAACCGCGCGGCGTTCGATCGACGTCACGAGCGTCGCGGGCAGCGTTTAGCCGCGCGCTGCGACGCACGGGATGCGGACCTGTTCTGACTGCGCCTGGAGCGCTGGTTTGAGGATGCGCGCGCGCCTGTTGACGCTCTAGGGCGACCGCGATCTGCCGGATGCCTACAAACAGTACTTGCCGGAGATCTTCCCGGACGAGGCGTCCGGCAACTTCACCTTGGTCTCGGACATGGCCGGCAGCCGCCCATGCCGGGCGCCACGGATGCCAGATCTCACTGTTGCCATTCAAATCGATCAATGTCGGAGCCGATCTTCAATCGCATCGCAGCGTCGGCATCGCCGGGTACCGCGCGCGCCAGGTAGGACCGCTCCCCGAGCCTGAGAAGCAGCAGCTCTGCGACCAACGATGGGTAGAGCACATCCTTCAGCTGCACGGGCAATGGGACAGGGCGCACGCGACCGTCATTGTCCGGGAAGACATTCAGCGCGCCGGCGCCGGCGGCGCCCTGCAACGATGCCGCCGAAGGCAGCAAGCTGCCCGGCAGCGGCATCTTGAACTGCGGCACTGGATCGCCCAGCGTGGCAAGGTCCGCAAGCCGTGCTGATGGCTGGTCCGTCCCGCCGCGATCGGTGAGCGCAAAACCGATTGCCGTCGCACCGCGGTCTCTGGCCCGGTCGATTGGTTCCGCCAGCCTGGAACTCGGCCAAGGCCAGGAACCGTGCCGCGTGAGACTGTCCTCATCGATGCTCACGACGGTAGTCGGCGCGGACGGCGCCGCGGGGCTGGCAGCAACCATGTAGGCATCGAAAACAAGCTGTCGCGCCGACGAAGAG
>JBATTL010000196.1:0-2226 GCA_049670525.1 Thiohalocapsa sp.
TCGTCCTAGGGAAGGCATCGTCGATCGCCGACAGGGCGCAGGCGGTTTCGCTCCGGCAAGTCGGTATAGAATTTGCTCAGCTCGTCTTGATGATTGTCCCGACCGGGTCCAGCGCTCCTGGGCAAAGCCCCGTGGCCCAGCAGTGATGGCCCGGACCGGCATCTTCGACGACCGCCGCGCCTCTACCCGCATCGTTGCATGCCGGTTCTTGCGGTTTCCCACTGGGCTCGTTCGCCGCCCGACACCAAACGGAGCCGCCAATCAATGAGTGATTCACTCCTGATCATCGAAGACGACGAGGCCTTCGGCCGCGAACTGGCCCAGCACTTTGCGAGCAAAGGCTGGGAAACGGAATTCGTCTCGAGCCTGGCGGAGGCTCGGAAGCGACTTTTTGACGATCGCCTTGAGCCGCTGGTCGTGCTCTCCGACATGAGCCTTCCGGATGGCACTGCGCTCGATCTGCTGGAGCAGGTGCGCAACGCGAAGCTACAGGGCGAGTGGGTCTTGCTGACGGGTTACGGCGGCGTCGCCGATTCGGTCAGAGCCGTACGCTTGGGCGCTTATGATTTTTTGGAGAAACCCTGTCCACTGGCGCGCCTGGACCTGGTCGTCTCCGGCGCGCAGCGCAGTGCCGCCGCGCAGCGCCGCCTGCGCAGTCACAACACCGATCGCAGCCGCCGCTACAGCGTCGATTCCTACATCGGCTCCAGCGATATCACCCGCACGACACGGGACATGATTGGACGGCTCGCCGAGGTCCCGTTCAGCGCCTTGGTGATCGGCGGCGAGACCGGTGTCGGCAAGGGTTTGGCCGCGCGTATCCTGCATCACGCTGGACCCCGCGCGGAAGGACCGATGATCGACGTCAATTGCGCAGCATTGCCGCGCGAGATGCTGGAGTCCGAGTTGTTCGGGCACGAGGCCGGGGCCTTCACCGGTGCAAAAGGGCGCCATCGCGGCTATCTGGAGCAGGCCCATGGAGGGACTCTGTTCCTGGACGAAATTGCCGAGATGGATCTCGACCTGCAGACCAAGCTGCTGACGGTGCTGGAGGATCGGCGCTTGCGCCGCTTGGGTTCGGAGAAGGCGCTGGATGTGGATGTGCAGGTGATCGCGGCAAGTAACCGAAATTTGGAGCAGCGCGTCCGCGACGGCGAGTTTCGCAGTGATCTCTACCATCGTCTCTGCGTCTTTCGTCTGGACCTACCACCGCTGCGCGAGCGCCTCGACGACCTCCACGAGATCGTGCCGACCTTGGTCGACGAGTACAACGCCCGGTCCGGAAGCCGTGTCCGGGTCATTCCCAAGGCGGTCTATGCGCGGATGCGCGCGTACAGCTGGCCCGGCAATGTGCGCGAGTTGCGCAATGTCGTCGAGCGTGCAGTCCTGTTTGCGCGCGACGAGGTGTTCCCCATCGAGTGGATGCAGCTCGGACAGGGCCTGGCGGTATCCGACGATGACAGCGTAGGCCCGAATGTCGACGGCAACCGGTTGATCATCCCGCTGGATGGCAGCATGGCGCTGGACGAAATGGACAGCTACATCATTCGGACCTCATTAGAACGCAGTGGCAACAACGTCACCGCTGCCGCGCGCGCGCTGGGTACAACGCGCGAGACCCTGCGCTATCGCATCCAGAAGTACTGTCTCTTGGGCAGCGATCGACAGGATTCCGTGACCACTAGATCCCAGCCTCTGAGCACCAACGCCACTATTGGTGACTAGCACCGCCGCCACCCAAACCTTGGCACACCGACCAGGAACGCGTACCCCTGAGGTGCGCGGGTCTGCTCGTCGCATGGTTCGCGCGATCTCGTTTTGAGCGGCATTGCGAGCGACTGGCTACGACAGCGGCAGATCTCCGTTCCGCTCGAGGCCGATCCCGACCTGGAGACAGGTTCCCGCCTCCGATAGCGCGGCATATCCACCACTTAGGGAAGCTGCTGGTTGATAACCACCAGCCCAGGGTCAATCCGCAACCGCCTAGCGGGGCCAGCCTGTGCGGACTGTGGATCGATTGCGCGACGGTCTTGAACGCCAATAGCCAGATAAAGCAGCTGCTAGCTTGTCGCTTGCAATACAACGGCTAACGCAGGTGCAAGGGCCAAATGTCCCTCGCTCAGAACAGAGCGCGTTCAGGCAAAGCACGCGGTTCTCCGTGACGAATTCCAAGACTGGCACATGCGTTGCACTCCCTGTGTCGATGGTCGACATCGGATTAGATGT
>JBATTL010000197.1:0-3643 GCA_049670525.1 Thiohalocapsa sp.
GCCCTCGAGACCGCAGTGATCGAAAACGCACTCGCACAAGGTCTGCCGTTGCTCGGCATCTGTCGCGGCGCGCAGTTGCTGAACGTGCGCCTCGGCGGCAACCTGTTCCAAGAGCTGCGCTCCCGGCGCAAACACACGTCCAATCGCTGGACCATCTTGCCGCTCAAGACCCTATGCGTCGAACCCCGCACCGCGCTGCACCGGTTGCTCGCCACCACCAAGGCGCGCATCAACAGCCTGCACAACCAGGGCATCGACCGCATCGGCAATGGCCTGCTGGTCTCCGGGCGCGACCTGGACGGCATCGTGCAGGCGATCGAGGACCCCTCCCGCCCCTTCCTAATGGGCGTGCAATGGCACCCAGAGTTCCTGCTCTACCGGCGCGACCAACGCGAACTGTTCCGGGCATTGACGGCAGCGGCGCGCCAAAGTCGCCGAGCCTCCCGCTGACCGACTCGCCTAGGGGGACCTAATCGCGTGGGTGCGTATCTCGGACTGTTCGCCGCCGCGTTCATCGCAGCGACGCTGCTGCCCTTCTATTCCGAGGTCGCGCTGGCTGGGTTGCAGAGTGCGGGCTACGATCCGATCGCCCTCTGGTGTTGGGCCACCGCCGGCAACAGCCTGGGCGCCGCCGTCAATTGGGCCATCGGCCGCTGGCTGCTGCGCTATCAGGATCGGCGATGGTTTCCCTTCAAGCCCACGCAACTCGGCCCGGCCCAACGTTGGTATCAGCGCTGGGGCGTCTGGTCTCTGCTGCTGGCCTGGCTACCCGTCGGCGGCGACGCGCTGACCTTCATCGCCGGGCTGATGCGCGTCAACTTCGCCCTTTTCCTTACGCTGACCGCAATCGGTAAGGGAGCGCGCTATGCCGCAGTGTTGGGAATCATGGGCTGGCTGCTCGGATGATCGCATCGCAGCTTGCTTGAGGGCGCCGAAGCTTGACAGATGCGGCAAGTCTCATGGCGCCAGCGCGCAGTGTGTCCTAACTCACCCCAAAAACGTCGGCCAATGCTGCTCGGTCTACGATCATCGTGATTCACATCTCGGTGGTGGTGGCAAAATAGTAACTTGGATTCTGGAATCCCACGCAGAAAGTGTGCACGGCGCTCGCGCGAAACTGCGGGTTAGCAACCCAGGAAGGACCCGAACGCAGAATGTGCGACACGCTTTCTGCTGACGCGCCATTTGCGTCAGTTGCGTGACCGTCGGCGGCTCTCGGGATTCAACACCCCTTCGAAGTCATCCGTTGGTATCACGGGGACGGATACCGCACTCTTCACCGCCTCGGAAGCGGTTGCGATGGCGAAGCTGATCAAGGGGCAGGTTGAGGCCGAGGCGAAGCAAAGACAAAGCAAGGCCGGCGGCAACGTGTCTCAGAAAAGTAACGCTTCCGTCCCTCGGGACGGAACCGAGAATCAAGACCCACCCAGCGCCAACGAATCCCGCCAGCAAATCGCCAAGGCCGTCGGCATGGGTAAGCGCCAACTAAAGCAGGCATCCGACGTCGTAGAACACCGCACCCCCGAGCTGGTGGAGGGGATGGCTAAGCCGCTGCGCTAATCCAACCGACTGTACTCACGCAAGGCGAGGATTGGCCGTATATCCCATAGAGACCGCGCCTCGATCGCAATCCGCGATTCTGCTTCGAGCGTAGCCTCCTCTGAAGCTTCGCCGGAAATCAACGCATCCAGCGAGTCCGTGATCGCGCGCAACTTACTACCTGGGTCAGGTTCTATCTGTTCTAGGGCTGGTCGTGTTGCGTTGAAGCGCTCGGTTGCCATCATTAGCTGTTCGATTGCCGACTGCATGGCATACGCCCGCTGGATTAGGGCTTGCAGCGTTTCATCGATACCGGGGTCAAGCTCATACCTCGTCGTCATCATTACTTGTAACTCATTATTTTAATTTAATAAATGCTCGCAAGCTCGCGCATGTGAGTTGCCAACAACTTTAGCAACTCAGCTACTAATCATGCAACGCTGCTCGATCTTCGTCTTGCTGCGTATGCCCAACTCCCTACCTGTACTCCCTGTCGTGCCTTCAAGAAAAACCCGCCAGGGCGAACCGTAGCGGGCTTGGTGTCAGTACCAACAGTGCCGGGCCTGGGTGCTGCTGGTAGGTCGGCGCCAATGAAAAGCCCAATCCATTTCTGGACTGGGCGAGTTCCGCGTTGCAGCCACTTGGAGCAGCGGCGTCCGGTCTCGGCAGTCTGCCCTCGCCAGCCGACGGGGCAGCCGGCGGTCCAACTGTTGCTCGGACATCGCAAGCTGGAATCAACAGTGCGTTATCCTGGAATCGAGGTCGACGACGCCCTGGAGATGGCTCAGCGCACGGAGTGCTGACCGAACGGAAAGAGCGCCCGCTCTCGACGGGCGCTTACCGGCCAATAAGAGACATCCCTCCTTCGACTGCTATCGGCAGCAATGTTCGACAGACCGGACATTGGGCGGGCGGGCGCAATAGCGCAGTAGACGCTCGAGACCGGCATGATCGTGCGCGGCGACACAAACCAAACCGCGGCATCCAGGGAGGAGCCGCTGTTCTCCCAAGCCAGCATCTCGCGCGCGTCGCCGGGATCGATCAGTCCACGGCGGGCGAACCAGCGCAGCACCCGCACACGTACCTGCTCGGCGATGGCGGCGACGGCCTCTGGTGTCAGTTCAGCGGCGGGGCGCAAGCGCACGAATTCCGGGACATCACCGGCATCCTTGACCGGCTCGAACACCCCGTCGATGACGCAACAAGGGTAATGCACGTGCCGGTTGAGGGAGGACCCGAAGCGGTGGATGAAGCTCACCGCGCCGAAGCGGGCATGCGAGCCGGCGTCGCTGGCCTGGCACAGGTGCGCCGCGATGACGCGCAGCAGGATGTGCAGCACGGCGCTGACGGCCTTCGGCTCGCGCTCCAGGTACCAGCCAGCCGCTTGGGCACGGAGAGGACCCACTGGCGCACCGGCCGTGGTGAAATGACGTGATCCACCAGATGCGCCGCGATCTCCGCCATCCGCGGGGCGTTTCACGAGGAGCACAGCCCGCGCCCTTTGCACGAGAAGGCGACCAGGAAATCATCCCCGCAGTCGGGACGTCGGGCGCAGACGAAGCCATAGGCGAGGATGCCGCATCCGAGATAGCGGCGGAACTCGCGTTCCACGTGAGCTGGCACGCGCTGCCCGTCCCAGTTGTCTTCACCCGCCAGCGCGGCGTAGGTCTCCAGGTGCTGCTGGATGACTTGGTAGAGGGCGGTTTGCTCGGGTCGGCGACGGCCGTACGGGACAGGTCGACATCCCTGTGACGCGACGGCCATTGCGGCGGGGCTCGGCGCTCATGCCGGAAGGCGGAAGTGCTCGCGCAGAAAGCGGATCACCTCCCAGTGTTGGGCTTCCAGCGTCGGCCCCTCGGGGGCGGCCAGGGCGCGGGCAAACGCCTCGGACCAGTCGGACGGGTTGACCAGATACCCCTCTCTGTCGGTCTCGACCGGGCGGCCGTCGACGGCGATGGTCCGTGTCTCCATGTCGGCATAGGCGTTGCTGCCGCTCGGGAACTCGCCGAGGTTGCCGGCCGAGCTGTCCTCGGGCTCGGTGATCGACCACAGCCCGATCTCGATGTCGCCGTCCAGCTGGCCGTGATAGCGCTCGGTGCCGGAG
>JBATTL010000198.1:0-12014 GCA_049670525.1 Thiohalocapsa sp.
GTGTCGCGACACCGTGCTGTCGCCGTACCTACTTCACCACGCGGACAGCGTCGGACGCGCCAAGCGCGGCTCGCAGATCCGCGATAAGACAATGAGCATGGCGTTTGCCGATGCACGAGATCGTAGCGGGCTCACCTGGGATCGGTCCCCGCCGTCGTTGCACGAGCTGCGCTCGCTGGCCTCACGGCTGTACAGCAAGCAGGGTGTTGATGTGCGGGCTCTGCTCGGACATACCACCGAGCGCATGGTTGCGACCTATCAGGATTCGCGCGGAGTGGATTGGGTCGAGGTTAAGGGCGCCTAGCTCGCCACAGCACACTGGAGTTTTGATCCTGTTTTGATACGCTGGATTTTCTTCTTAACACTCAATAAGTTATAATTAATGCACCGTGCACACCATGCAGGGGTCGAACGATCGCACCACGTGCTGCACGGCGACCGGCGTCTGCTCGCCGTCACGCACCGGCGCGCCCACCAGCGCCTGCTCAAGCGGTCCGGGCGTGCCATGACTGTCCCGCGGTGAGAAGTTCCAGGTCGTGGGCGCGATGATTTGGTAGTTCAGGATGCGGCCATGGCGAATCTGGATCCAATGCCCGAGGCTGCCTCTCGCGGCCTCCGTGAGCCCGACACCGCTGCCGTCCTCAGGCAACTGAACTCGACTGCAGAATGGCTCGCCGGGGCGTAGCGCGCGCACCCAGTGTTCCATCGCGATCAGCAGGCGGGCGCTCTCGAGCAGCCGGGCAACCACGCGGTTGCGCACGTTGCCGCCCGAGGTCGCGACCAAATCGCGAATCAGCGGATGGCCGTCGACCAACTGGCGTGCCAATGCGCCCACCTCGACCGGCTCGCCCGACAGCCGCGGCGCCTTGCACCAGCTGTAGGCGCCCGCTTTGTCCGCATCGGGAACGGTGATGCCGCGGCTCGGGTGCAAGGGCGTGCTGCCCTGCATCCAGCTGCGGCTCAGATCCTCGGCGATGGCCCCCTCGTTCAGCGATGCCGGACCCAGATGCCAGAGCCCGCGCTGGAAAAGGGGTTGACCATCGACCGCCAGGTTGCCGTAGCTCATGAAGCGGTTCGGACCACGGCCGAGCCGATGGAGTGCCAAATGACTCGCAAGATGCAAAAAGGCACGCAGATCGCCCTGGTGCGGCGGCGCGGCATCTGCCCAAGCGGCCAAGGCCTCGGCGCTATCCAGCGCAACCAGGGCCTCGAGACTGTCGCCGAAGGTCTGGCGCTCCAGGAAGCTTCGAAACGCCGACAGAATGGCCAACAACCGCAGCCGTTCCGCCTGCTGCACCGGCTTGGTGGAGCCACCGGGTTGTAGGCTCAGGCTATGGGGCCACTTACCCGCCAGCATGCCCATTAGGTGCAACAGCTGCGCGCGGGCGGGCATCGCGGCCCTCGGAGCGCTGCCGGTCATGGCCTGAAAACGCGGCTGCACCCAATCGTGCCATGACTCGTCGGCGTAGATCGCGCGCGCGAAGTCGGGCATGAAGAACAGGTAGAAGTGGCTAAAGTGGTCCGCCAGATTCTCGCAGGCCAGGGTCAGGTTGCAGGCGAGTTCACCGTTCGGCGGCATGGAGCAGCCGGCCAAGTCCGCAAGCGCAAGCGCCGCGGCGGTCGACTGGCTCACCGAGCAGATGCCGCAGATGCGTGGCGCGATCACTAGCGTATCCATTGGGTCCTTGCCATGCAGAATCTGCTCGAAACCGCGATAGAGCGGCGCGTTCACCCGCGCAGATGTCACCTGGCTCCGGTTGATCTCGAGCCGCACCTCGAGGTCACCCTCGACACGGTTGAAGGGTCCGACAACGAGCTGGCTCACCTGGGTTTCGGCTTGCGGATGGTGGGCGGCACAGCAACGTGGTCTGAGACGGCGTTGCGACGCAGCCGCTCCGGCGTCGCGGCCTTGCTCAGCGACGCGAGGGCGACAAACCAGGCCCGCGGCATGTCGGTGGGTAGCCCGATGGGAATGCCCGCAATCTTGGGCGTGCGTTGGAAGTTGTGACCGGGTTCCTCAAACTCGGGCGCCGTGCAGTTGATACAGGCGTAGCCGCCACGCGTACAGCTACCCTCGCCGTTCCATAGTCTGGTGTTGCAGTCCGCGTGGGCTTGGGTGCCGAGACAGCCCAGATGTTCCATCATGCAGCCGAGATCGGACGCCTGCTCGGCGCTGGCCTTGTATTCGTAGTACTCGTTGCGCGGACAACCGTGATGCACGAGTTGATCGGCGATCATGCGCGGACGAGCCAGTTCGTCCAGGTCAGCTGGACCGAGGGAGTCCAACGCGAGAGCCATCAGCGTCTCGGTCACCCAGTTAGGGTGCGTCGGACAGCCCGCGACATTGATCACGCGCAGGCCCGCCTGGGAACGGTAGTCGATACCGAGCAACCCGCCCGAATGGGTACCCTCGAATTGTAGACCGCAGGCATCGGTAGGATTCGGCCCAGCCGCGGTAATACCGCCGAAGGCCGCACAGGTGCCCACCGCCAAGGTGTACTGGGCCTGTGCCGCGAGTCGCTGCACCCAATGCGTCATTGGCGTATCAGTGCCAGCCATGAGATGAAAGCGCCCGCTGCCATTAGGGCCCCGCAGCAGCGCGCCCTCGACACAGAGCAGATTCAGCGGCAGAGTTCCATCCGCGGCCTGCTGAAGCAGCGCCAGCGCGTCTGCACAGCTCGCCTCGCTGAGGGACGGATGCCACAGCAGGTCGATGACCGCACCCGCCAGCGTCGTCAGCAGGTCCGGCGACTCGGCACAAAGCAGCGACATTGTACAGCCGCCACAACCGCCGGATTGCAGCCACAGCATATTCATGGCCGATGCAACTCTGGCTCAGGATCTGGCGCCAACTCGCACTCCTGATGAGGCAGTTCAACGCGCGCGATCGCGCCTCCCTGGGGATGATTGTCGATGGTCAAATGCCCGCCGTGGTCCTGCACGATACCGTAGCTGATGGACAATCCCAGTCCAGTTCCCTGACCCACGGGCTTGGTGGTGAAGAATGGGTCCAACACCCGCAGCAGGTCTGACTCCGCGATGCCCGGGCCATGATCACGAAGCGTGAGCCATGCAGTGCCGTCGGAATTGCCTGCAGCGATGTCGAGCCGCGCAATGGGCTGGTCCTGCATCGCGTCCAACGCGTTCTGTACCAGGTTCATCAGCATCTGGTGAATATGGCCAGGATGGCCGTTCAGCGGCAGCGCTTCCGGCAAATCCATGTTCAATTCCAAGTCGCGCCTCTCGCCTTTGGTTACCCAATGCACCGCGGTTCGCACCAGATGGACAAGATCGAAACCGGTCACTTCCCCCTGTTGGCCAGAGGAGAAACGCCGGAGGTCCTGGACCAGATCCCGCACCCGCTCGGCGCCTTCCAGTGTTCCGCGGAGCAGCGGATCAAGGTCGTCAAGCAGTCTCTCGATGCGAAGCTCCTGTTTCAGCGCCTTCAGTTCGGGTGATGGACCGGACGCGTCCACGGCGTCACAGTAGGTTCGCAGCCGATCACGATAACGCGACATCGCGTGGACATTGCCGTAGACGAAGCTGATGGGATTGTTCAGTTCGTGCGCGACACCGGCCACCAGCCGTCCCAGCGAGGCCATCTTCTCGGCGCCGATCAGTCGCGTCTGGGCGCGCTTGAGCTCGGTGTAGGCGAACTCCAGCGCCCGGTAGGCCTCGCGCAGATCGCCAACGGGGCGACCGATGAGCACCATACCCAACAGACGCCCACGATGGTCGTATCGCGACGTACAGTTCATTGCCAGCGGTACCTCTTCATCATCCCTGCCGAGCAACGCAACCTCACAATCATGAACCGCGTCGCTTCGAATCCGCTGCGACAAGCCTTCTGCCTCACCTCGGGAACTGGGCGCCATCAACGGCAGAAACGAGCCACCGCGCAGTTGCGCCTCAGTGCGCCCAACCAGATCCGCCAACGCCTGATTGACGCGCTGGATGCGCCCGTCGACATCGCAAACAATCAGCACGTCCGTCATCGACGCCAATACGCTGGAGATGAAATGCTGTGCGTCCTCCAGCGCGCTGTTCTTTTGCTCCAGCTCCACCTGATAGTGGACGAGATCCGCATAGGTCTCGTCCATCTTGCGGATTACCTCAATCCAGGTGGCCTCGCCGGCGGCGTCGCGCGGTTCCTGTCGTTCCTGCAGTTGGGACATCGGGGCTCGTCGTCTTGGCTGTTCCGGCGCCGTTGCGCGGCGCGCGCCCATCAAAAAATAGCCCACCGAGGGGGGTCGTCGCCACTGTTTCGTCCCGGTGCATTGTCCGGAATCCCTACCCCCTTTGAGATCGACGCACTGCCTCACTCAGCGATTGCCGCGGAACAATAAAGGAGATATTCTGTCTGATCGTTTACTCCGGGGGCGACATGGCTTCGACGTGGGTCGCAAAACCTGAGGTGCATGCCGAGGTGCGGGTTACCTCGTAAATCCAACCGCAAATCTATAGTTGCCAACGACGACAACTACGCCCTCGCTGCTTAATCCCAGCGGGCCTCACACCGTCTCTTGCCTGTGGGCGGCGGATTCGTGGGGTAACATTACACAGGATCGCAGTGACGGGGGCTCGGACCTGATTTGCTAAAACCCTAATTCGAGATCGCCGACTGATCGCCCTGCCCCTCGGGCGGCGGAAGGCTAAAAATAATAGAGCGGGCTAAGCATGTAGTACCAACGGCAGAGGGCTTGCGGACGCGGGTTCAATTCCCGCCGCCTCCACCAATTCGATTTCCGATGACGTCCAGAACAGTTCACAAGCCCGCATTACAGCGGGCTTTTTGCTGCCTGCTCGTCCAGTGGCGTCCTAAAGTTACCCCATAGAATCCTGAAGCTAACGGGGGTAACTATTGGGGTTACCCCAAGACTGGCGGAGCAGTTACCCCAGATGCCGCTCACAGACACGGCTATCCGGAAAGCCAAGCCCGAGGCCAATCAGCGCAATGCCCGGAACACGGCAACAATCGCAAAGCAGTCCAACTCGACAAGCTGAGAGCGGGCGCAGAGATCATCCCGATGTTGTACATGCCGCTGCGCACGGCCAGTCGGCCGGTGGCCGATGCGGCGCGGCTGGGCGTGCAGCCGACCTCGGTGTACATGCGCGTGAACAGGATGCCGTCCTCGGCCATCTTGTTGATGTTGGGCGTGTTCAGGCCGCGGACTTTCTGAAGTTCTGGGATGCCAACATCGCCGAAGGCGGTGTCGTCCCACATCACATGGATGATGTTCGGCGGCCGACCGGACTTCTCGCGCAGTTCGGCGAGCTTCTGATCCAGCGTTGCGTCCTCGGCGGCCCATTGCTCGCCGTGCTGGGCCTGCAGCACATAGAATTCGGCATCGTGGACGATGCTGCTCTGCTGGGCCGCGGCCAACGGCGCCGCGGTGATCGTCAGCAGACCGAGCAGCGTCGGTATTGCCGAGCGATGCCTTAGAAACCCTTTTCGATCTGCGGGCATGATCTGTCCTCACAGTGTTTCGGTGGTGCGCAACCCTCGGACCCATGGGCGCTTCTTGGATGCGATGGGGAAACGGCCACGCTGGTCGCGGTCTGCCTGTCCGCGAGTAGGATAGGGGCTGCCTGGTTGAACCGTGATCAAAAAACCGCAAATCCAGGCAAATGACACGGACGACGAACTCCGTACGCCTGTTGGAGGCTAATTTCTCCGACGTTGATGCGCTGTGCGCGAAGGTGCGTTCCTGGAATCTGGACTTTCGGCCGCTCCAGGGTACCAGCGGTCTTGGAACCGTCGGCACCGTGATCCAGTCGCGCTGCGGGCCCCTCGAGGTTGCTTATGCCAGATTCTCGGCCAGCATCGAGCAACGGGGCGCACCGCCAGCCGGGACATGGACCTTTGCGGTTCCCGAAGCAGGGCTTCGTCGACTTTGGTGGCGCGGCCGGGATGTCGATGCGGAAAGCGTGCTCGTGTTCCCGATTGGCGGCGACCTTCGAAGTTTTTTTGGGCCGGACTTTGAAATCTATACCGTCTCGGTCAGCGAAGATGCCGTCGCACAAAGCTGCGAACGCCTTGAACTCACACTGCCGCGTACAGGGCCGCCGCCGGAAGTCTTTCGCCCACCGTGGCGTCTGCTGAACGGATTGCGCCTTTCCTTGCGCCGCATCAAAAGTCATCCCGGTCACTGCGGTGAACTCGAATCGACCGCAATCCTCGACCAACTCGTCGCCGCTTGGCTAGACCCATTGCACGGGCGTGCAGAGCATCGGCGGTGGCCGCGCGCCCGAGACCGCGCGATCCACCGATGTCTGGAAGTCATCGCGGATTCCGACTGGAATGAACTGTCGCCCCACGGCCTCCGCGAGATCGCCGGCGTGAGCGAGCGTACGCTGCAGCAGGTCTTTCGAGAACGCTTCAAGCTGACACCGGCCGCCTTCCTGAAGGCGCGTCGACTGGCGGCGCGATCCGCCGCTCGGGCTGACCCGATTGCTCGCGCAAGCCGGCGGCACCGAGGTTCGACTGACGGACCTGCGCTTCACCGATGCCGAGACCCGGATGCTGCTGCAGGCGCTGCTCGCGTTTACCGCCAGTGACGACGCGCTGGCCAACCTGCAAAAGGAGATCGAGGGCTGGGCGGTCGGTCTGCGGCTGGTATCGCTCCCATTGCGCCGTACGGCAGACCCGGACGGTTTCCTGCGGAAGTTGCACGGGGGCATTCAGCTGACCCAGGCGTATCTGTTGCAGGACGTCATCGCCATTCAACCCCCCGCGCTCCGACGGTGCCTGTTGCGGGCGTCGCTCCTGGAGCGATTCTGCGCCGCTGTCTGCGCTGTCTGCGATACATTGGGCCAAGCAGGCACCGGTACGGAAACTGGACCCAAAGGCCAGGCGGCGGCGGTCGAGCTCAGCGGCGCGGAATTCATCCAAACACTGCGGGATGGCAACCTGTTCACCATCGCATTGGACGACCAAGGAGAATGGTTTCGCTACCACCATCTGTTCGGTGACCTGCTGCGCGTGGAATTGGAGAAGTCTTTGGCGCCTGCCGCGATCGCCGAGCTGCATCACAGGGCCAGCGACTGATTGGAGCAGTAGGGCCTGATCGATGAGGCCATCCGCCACCCCCTGAAGGCCGGCGACAGCATCCGCGCGGCCGAGATCGTCGAGCGGCACCGCGAGCGCATCCTCGAATCCGACAAGTGGTACATCCTGGAAAAATGGCTCGGGCGGCTGCCGGAAGCGCTCGTGCAGCAGCGCGTCGAGCTGCTGTTGGCGCGTGTCTGGATACACTTTCTCCACTTTCGGTTCGAGGCCGTTCCGCAGATTCTCGATCAAATCGAATACCTGATCGGCCCAGACACGAACCAGCACACCGGCAAGGACACGGGCGTACACACCGGCCGGGACGCGCTGCACGGTGAGGTCGCCCTCATGCGCGGCTACATCGCCATGTTCCTCGGAGACAGCGCCCGGAGTCTTCGCGAAATAGAAAAGGCACTGAAACAGCTTCCTACCTCGCTCGAAGAGGCCCGAGCCCAGGGCGAGATCATCTTTGCCCTGTCGACCCAAATGATCGGGCGCAAGGAGCAGGCCCTTAAGGGCCTGGACAGACTTCTCGGCACCTATCGGTCGCCAAATGATCTGCGCAAGACCCGTCTGCTCGTCACCTACGTCTTCATTTACCTGATCGCGGGAGACCTCGGTGCCGCCGATCAGACCAATCAACGGCTCAAGCAGGTTTCCGAGAGCGCTCGTTATGCCTACGCCGTGGCCTGGTGCGACTATCTGCAGGGGAACATCCACCTGCATCGCAACGAGCTGGATGCGGCCGTCGGGCTCCTGGAACGACCCGTTGCGCAACGCGATGTCCACCACAAGCGGGCCGCGCTGGACGCATTCGCCGGGCTCATCTGCGCCTATCAGGCGCTCGGACGCTCCAACGACGCCGAGGCAACCCAGCGGCTGCTGCGGGACTATGTTGCCGGCCTGGATGACCCCCAGTTCTGGGCCTTGGCGGACGCCGTCGAGACGCGACTGACCATCATGCAGGGACGACCCGAGCCCGCCGTGGGTTGGGTCGGGTCCAACCAGCCGCCAGCCACGGAGGCCATGCTCTGGTGGCTGGAGATCCCGTCTTTGACCCGTTGCCGGGCGTTGATCGCCGACGGATCATCGACCAGCCTCGCCGCGGCGCAAACGCAGTTGCGCGAGCGCGCGGCGCAAACGCAGTTGCGCGAGCGCGCGGCGCTGAACGAGGCCCATCACAATCCCGGCCAACTCATCGGAATCCGCGCCTTACAGGCCTTGGCACACGAGCAACAGGGCCAGACCGAAGATGCGCTTGCGGCGTTGGAGCAGGCCTTGACGCTTGCGCAGCCGGGTCGATGGGTCTGGCCGTTCGTCGAACTCGGTCCCGCCATGGTCGCGCTGCTGCAACGTCTGGGCACAGGCCGGAAGGACCGGTCCTACATCGACGAGTTGCTCGCCGCATTCCCGCAACCGGTCCTGCCAGGCAAAGCAAGCAGACCCGTGGACGATGTGCGCGGTGCGGAGATCGCCGAGCACCTAACCATTCGCGAAGAGCAGATCCTGGAACTATTGGCCGAGCGTCTGCGCGACAAGGAGATCGCCGATCGCCTGTGTATCTCCCCCGGGACGGTGAACTCCCACCTCAAGCGCATCTACCGCAAGCTCGGCGTCGGCAGCCGCCGAGACGCCGCGCACAAGGCCGCGACGCGCTCGGTGTAACGACCGATCCACATTCGTCGCCTGACCAGCAAAGATTGCGAGTGCAACGGCGCGTGCCGCCGCCTCTCACATACGCCTTTACGCAGGATGCTCGGCGGCGAGCAGGTTCTCAAACGGCTGGTGCCGTTTCCAGCGATAGGTCCGAAAGTCGCGCTCGTCGGTCGAAAGAATCCGACCGTGGCCAAGGTGCTCGGCCAAGATCACCAGCGAGGCATCCGTGAGGTCCATGGGGAGGTCCCGATACTGCAGCATCAGCGCCTCGATCCGCGGCAGATGGTCGGACTCGATCGCGAAGAGATCACAGACGCCTTCGCGTAGGCTGATTACGAACGCGTTTTGAGCATGTGCCCCAATCCGGCGCAGCAGCAAGTGACAGCATTCGGTGACCGCGGGCCAAGTGGTTACCAGACCCTCGTCGGCGCGCGCGAGCCAGGCGACCGCTGACGCGTGATGGCGGTCTCGGCGGTTCGCCAGCGCCAACCAAAAGCCGGTGTCAGCGATGATCATGCTTGGCGACGAGCGATGTCCCCAACAAGCGCTTGTAGTCGGCGGACAAGTCCGGATCCGCCTCGCCGCAGCCAATGAAACCAGTGCGTTCGAGTACCTCCGTGGCCCGCGTCGGCGCGGCCGAGACCTCGGTGTAATAGCGCTCGATCGCCACCTTGACCACATCGGACAGGGTCTGGCCGGTGGCCGCCCGGAGATATTCGAGCATACGCGCCTGTGTGTCATCGAGTCGGGCATTGATACGCATCTGGCCACCTCGCCGGAAAACACTGTCTGTCAAAGCGTATGACATCGCATTCAAAGATGCAATCGGACTCCACGGGCAGCATCGTGGACTCACTCGCTGTCGAGACCGACAAAGGGATAGCTCAGCGGAAGACGTCGGTTTCCATTTCCCTGTGGTCAGGGAACGCAGCCTTCCAGCGTCGACCTCAGCAGACGCAATCCCCCTTATTTTTGCCTTATTTCAAGGGACGCGGTGTCCGGCAGCAGCCACTAGAGTCGAAACCGGAGTCAGCCGTGCCGTCGGGGTGCGGTGCACCCGGAGGGTTCCAATTGGACCAGTCAGGCCAGCTCCAAGGCTTGGGCTTCGGCGAACCCGCGGTCTACCGCATTGCGGTCGGGGGACATCTCGATGAGCGCACGGCCGAGGATATCGGCGATGCCCAGGTCGAGGTGCGGAATCCGGACGTTACATGCCTGCTGTTGCGAGTCCGGGATCAGACGGGCTTGAGCGGCGCCTTGGATGCGCTGTACGGACTGCATCGGGTCATCCTCTCGGTCGAGCTGCTTTCGCGGCCGGACGAAACGCGATTGTGATCAAGAACCCGTTTCTTTGATGGAGAGCACGATGAAAACGAACCCGCTGTCCGCAATGGCCGGCCTTGGCCGGATTGTTGCTGTCCGGCATGACTGTCGCCGCCTTTGCTCAACCGCCGCGGATGAAGATGAGCACGCCGATTCCGCCGGGGGTTGCGACGCCGGACAAGGTGGAGACCCGCCTCGGCACACTGACCTCCTTCGACGGCGTGCCCGATGCGGCCACGGCGCAGAAGGTCTACGACAACCTGGATTTCCAGCGCGCGACCCAGGCCTATCTGAACACCATCCAGATCGCGTCCATGAACGGGATGCGCGAGGGCATTCTGAAATGGGGGCCGGCCAATTACACGGCGCTGCTGTTCGAGGACCTGATGGACTCGACGACGCGGTTCCTAACGCCCAACACCACCTCGATCTACCAGCTCCTGTGGCTCGACCTGACGGAAGGACCCATGGTTGTCGAGACGCCACCCAACATGATCGGACTGGTGGACGACGCCTGGTTCCACTATGTCGCCGAGTTTGGCCAGGTGGGACCGGACAAGAACAAGGGCGGGAAGTACCTGTTCCTGCCGCCGGGATACCAAGGCGAGGTGCCCGACGGCTATTTCGTCTACAAACCCCAGACCTTCGGCAACTGGGTGATCTGGCGCGGCTCCCAGGTGGACGGCAGCACGGCCCCGGCCATCGCCGCCGCCAAGAAGCACTTGCGTGTCTACCCCTTGGCGAAGAAGGACAATCCGCCGGAGATGACCTTCATCAACGTCTCGGGCAAACCGTTCAACACCATCCATTCGATGGACGCGCGCTTCTTCGATGAAGTCAACAGCGTCGTGCAGCGCGAACCCGGCGATGGTCAGGACCCGGAGATCCTCGGCCAGCTGGCATCCATCGGCATTCGCAAGGGGCAGCCCTTCGAACCCGACGAACGCATGCAATGGAATCCTTCTGGTCGTTCACGCTGTACGACAATCAAACCCGCTCCGAGCTGCAGACCGACACCCCATTCCCCGGCATCGACAGCAACAAGCAGGACCTACACCGGAATTCCGACGGCTCCTACGACATCTGGTTCGGCCCGAAGGCACCGG
Organism: Thiohalocapsa sp.; assembly: GCA_049670525.1. Lineage (GTDB taxonomy): Bacteria > Pseudomonadota > Gammaproteobacteria > Chromatiales > Chromatiaceae > Thiohalocapsa. The sequence continues at coordinate 11,134 of JBATTL010000198.1, forward strand.
CGGGCACGGAAACCAACTGGATCCAGACCGCTCCCGGCAAGGGCTGGAACATGCTGTGGCGGATCTATGGTCCGACTAAGCCCTGGTACGACAAGAGCTGGCGGATTGGTAACCCCCAAAGTGGTCGCGGCAACAGCGGGGGCGGGTTCGACCGTTCTGGGAACCGTTCTGGCAACAAGTCCGGCAACAAGTCCGGCAGCTCCGCCGACCATGAAAATGGCCACGCCGATCCCCGCATCGATCACCGCACCAGCCGCGGCGGAGACCTCCATCGGCACGCTCGACTACTTCGACGGCGTACCGAGCGCGAAGACCGTAGAGACCGCGTACGACTATCTCGACCGCTCGCGGGCGGTGAATGTCTTCATGAATTCGATACCGATGCTGTCCATGAACGCGCTGCGCGAAGGGCAGGCAAGCGCCGGCTGCGCCAAGCTCAACCAGATCTGCATCTTCGACGACTTGATGGACTCCAAGTCGCTGTTCCTGAACGGGAACACCTCGACCATGTACGCAATCGGCTTCCTCGATCTGACCACGGACGGACCGGTGGTCATCGACCTGCCCACCGGCATGCTGGGTGTGCTCGACGACATGGCCTTCCGCTTCATGGAGAACCTCGGCGTTGCCGGCCCCGACAAGGGCAAGGGCGGCAAGTATCTGGTGCTGCCGCCGGGCTATCAGGGCGAGGTACCGGAGGGCTATTTCGCGGTGCCGTCAAAGACCAACGGCGTCTCCAGCCTATTGCCAGCTGGCAATAGGCACAAGACGGCGATCCGCTACTTCCGGCAGATTCGGGACCTGCTCGATGACCGGCGCGCGGGCTTCAAGGCCATGCTGGCCTTCTCCGGCAAGAAGACGCTGGACGGGGTGGAGTACAC
>JBATTL010000199.1:0-1508 GCA_049670525.1 Thiohalocapsa sp.
CCTCACCGCCGAGACGGTGGACGCCCTGTTCCACTGATCCTCGGCCCTTTGGGTGTTAAGCACTTGGGACGCGTATCCACGAGGGCATTCACGGCAATGGTTATTCCGTGAAGGTCACGGCTAAGGACATCATTGCATGGGCGCAGCGGCTCGACGCACGCGGCGAACTGCCGCGGCTGGTGCGGCGCTTGGCGACCCAGGCCGGCACCATCACCCAGATCGCCTTCCCTTCGGGCGAATCCATCAGCCGCCCGGGCTGGGACGGGGAGATCCTGAGCGACGCTGGCGATGCCTGGGTCCCCAGCGGCCGGTCGTTTTGGGAGCTGAGCGTCGAGCGCAATCCAACGACGAAGGCAAGCTCCGACTACGACAAGCGGACCGGCGAAACGCCCGAAGCGATTAGCCAGGACGCGACCTTCGTTGCGGTGACCGCCAGGCACTGGGAAAACAAGGGCGCCTGGGCGCAGGGGAAGCAAGCGGAAGGCCACTGGAAGAACGTCCGTGCCTATGACGCGGACGATCTCGAGGCCTGGCTCGAGGCAAGCCCAGCGGTCGCGCTGGCCTTCGCCGAAGAGATCGGATTGGCGGGCGATGGCGTCGAGAGCATCGCGCGCCATTGGCACGCCTGGGCATCGCAATGCCAACCGCCAATCCTGCCGGGGCCGTTTCTTACCGACCGTGACCTGCCGAAGGGGCGTCTGCTGACTGGCCTGCACGACCGGATCGAGCGCAACGACAACCGCCCCTATGCCATCCGCGCCGACAGCGCCGCAGAGGCCACCGCCTTCGTCTGCGCCGCACTGCTGGAGGAGGCATCGAAGCTTGCCGATGCGGCTCTGGTGGTCACCGGCGAACAGGGCTGGCGTTTCATCGAGACCCACCCCCGGCTCAAACTTGCCATCGCCACCCGCCCCGAGATCGCCCACCGCCCGGCCAACAACTTGGTGACCGTCGTCCCGGTCGCCGCCGGTGACCTGGCGTCCGGCTACGGCGGCAAGGGGCACGATGGCTTCGATCTGATCTTGGAACGCCCCGGTATTTACGCCTTCCGCGATGCGCTGATCGAGACAGGCGTTGAGGCGTCGGATGCCCGGCGCCTGGCCCGCGCAACCGGGCGCTCCTGGACCGTGCTGCGCCGACGCCTGGCCGCCAATCCAGCAATTCGCAGTCCGCAGTGGCTGAAGCACCCTCACGCCGATGCCCTGTCGATGCTCTGCCTACTGGGCGCCTGGAATGGCGACCAGTCCGCCGACCGTGCCATCGTCGAGCACCTCGCCGGTGTCGACTATGAAACGGTGGAGCGCAGGCTCCGGCGCCTAGCCCTTGCCGACGATGCGCCGGTCATCGTCATCGGCAAAGTCTGGCGTGCCAAAGCGCCGCTGGAGCTGCTCGATCTCTACGCGGACCGGATCACCGCCGACGAGTTGGGGCGCTTGTTCGAGATCGTCGAATCGCTGCTTGTCCAGCCCGATCCGCAATTGGAGTTGGAGCCGGAGCAGCGCTGGATG
>JBATTL010000200.1:0-2839 GCA_049670525.1 Thiohalocapsa sp.
TTAGCTCCGCAGCTGGGCTTGGTTTTCGAGGAACCACCGGTAGATGGATTCTAGTCCGTCTCGTAGCCCAATGCGTGCGCTCCGTCCCATCTCGGCCATCCCATGGCAGCTGTAAGAGGTGGGCGCAGGCCGCGGCCAAATGGGCTTCATACTTTGTCTTATACTGATATTCGCATTAGAGCAGGTCTTTTGCTGCTTAGGGCTTGGACACGCCGATGAGAAGCCCAGCGGTGGTGGCTGCGCTGGTAGGAGTCCTGCCTTCGCGGCGACGGCGGCGATGATTTTCGGGGCTCTCGATCACGCCCGCGGCTGCGCCACGGACTGGAAGAGGGGGGGTAGGCGCGGAGTAGTACCTGGCTTCAGCCACGTCGTGTCGCGCGTGGGAGCGGGGGCGCGGTGCCGGGTGTGCGTTGGTCGCATCACCGACCGCCGGTCGCGCCGGGGGCGGCGCTCCCACTTCTCGCCGCTGCCACCCGTGCTTCGCGGGCTGCGGTGGTGGTTGCCGCGCTGCTCTCCGTAACCGGCTGTGGTGTTCTGTTGGAGCCCTTCTGCAGCATCCGCTCGGACAGGTAGGTATCGCGGCTCGCTGCGCTCGCGCGATTTAACCCTATTCGTTCGGTCTATTTCCTAGCTTGCCATAAAGCAGGATTTCTCCTTGGTGCAGAACGCCAACCATTGCAGCAAAGGCTGCTCCAAGGCGTCGCAGCTTGTGCGCAGGTTAGGGCTTCGTCGCTTTCGCTGTTAATGGTGACGTATTCTGACGGGTGACCCTCATGAGAAACCGCAACGCCTCGTTGACTGAGTTGGAGTCCGGGAAGACTGCGGCAACGTCCGGAGCGAGCACGACACCATGGTGCGCGAAGGATGTTCGGCCAGGACCGAACTTCCGCACGCGAAGGCTTCGCAGATCGTACTCCGGTAGAAGTTCGTCATCGGTGGCTTCAGTTTTCTTCATACGCTTGACGCTCGTGCTTCGTCGCTTCCCGGGCGCTGATGATTCGCGCCCGATGTTCGCGTTCTGTGTATGAGACCAGCAAAATCCGTTGTTGATTCGAAGAACCGACACGGATGAATCGATTTTCATCATCCGAGTGCTCGGGATCAAAGAAATCAACGTACCGAGACGGCTTATGCCGGCCTTGCAGCGAGCCGAGGGCGACTATCGGCGGAGTTCGTCCAGGTGGCTGAGGAACCACGCGTAGGTTTGAGCCAGACCGGCTCCGAGATCCGTTCGCGCCCGCCAACCGAGCCGGTTGAGCCGTGACACGTCGAGCAGCTTGCGCGGCGTGCCGTCGGGCTTGGTGGGATCGAAGCGGATCTCGCCCTGGAAGCCGGTCACCTCCCGGCACAGGTCCGCCAGCTCCCGGATGCTGATATCAACGCCCGTCCCGACGTTGATGTGCGTGCGCATCGGCTGCGTCTCGGTCCCGTAGACCGCGGGCTCGAGATTCATCACGAACACGCAGGCATCGGCGAGATCGTCCACATGCAGGAATTCGCGACGTGGCGCTCCGCTCTCCCACACCTCGACGCACGGCTGCTGTCCCGTCGGCCGCATGAAACTTTCGAAGGAGTGCGGGGATTACGTGGCTTGCTTCGAGGTCGAAGTTGTCTCCCGGGCCGTACAGATTAGTTGGCATCAGGCTGCGGAAGTCGGTGCCGTGCTGGCGATTGTAAGACTCGCAGAGCTTGATGCCGGCGATCTTGGCGATGGCGTAAGGCTCATTGGTGGGCTCGAGCGGGCCAGTGAGGAGGGCCTCCTCGCGCATGGGCTGCTCGGCCAGCCGCGGGTAGATACAGGAGCTGCCGAGGAACAGCAGGCGTTCCGTCCGGTGCTGGTAGGCCGCATTTACGACGTTGGCCTCGATCAACAGGTTGCGGTAGATGAAATCGGCCGGGTAGGCGCTGTTCGCAAGGATGCCGCCGACCTTCGCCGCCGCGAGATAGACCTGGTGCGGGCGCTGCGCCGCGAAGAAGGCCTCGACAGCTTCTTGATCGGTGAGATCAAGCTCGGCGTGGGTGCGCGTGAGGATGTCCGACTGGCCGGTGCGCTGCAGGGCGCGCACGATGGCGGCGCCGACCATGCCTCGGTGACCGGCGACGAAGATCGATCGGTTTGGCTGCGGCATCAGGTATTCATGACAGCGGGTTGATGCGCGGTAGATGGATGTGCGTCGGCCCGATGCGTGCTGTTTCTCGACTCTGGCGCTATGGCTTGTTTGGCTTTCGGCGACAAGGCCGGCACTCGCGTTGACCCGAGTTTGACGGAGGGGGACGTCGAAGGAACTGTTGCGCGAAGCCGCGGCGTTGGTCATACGCGCTCGGTTTCCGGTCGCCGCCAGTCCAGCACCGCGTGGGCCTCCTTGCGGTGAGGACCCGTTGGGTCCATCGCATTGGGCGGCGGCGTCGGCCGTTTCGTTCTGCTGCGGTAGCGCCTCGCTCGGGGAATTGCGCCCGTTGCCGGGCATGCCTACGGCGCCCAGCATCGCACGATGTCGATGTCTCGTTCTCGTTCGCAGAATCCTCTGGGGCCGGGTCGTGCTGCTCGGCATCGCGGGTCTTCGCCTGCTTTGGCGTGGGCGGCTCCGGATGCCTTTTCGGCTTTTCGCTGGCCCGCTCGGGCTGCTGTGGTCGCTGTCGCCGCCGTGGGCAGCCGATCGGTTCTCTGTGCGGTTCTGATCGGGATACGTGTAAATTTCTGCAAGCTCGGTCGTCGACGGGCTACTCTCCGACCTCGCGGAGGAGTCGCTGCACGATCTCGTCGGAAGCGTAGAGTCCGGTTTGCAGCAGTCTCTTGACAAGCGGCCCGGCGCGCTCGATCAGTGCCGCGGCCTTCGCT
>JBATTL010000201.1:0-2112 GCA_049670525.1 Thiohalocapsa sp.
GCATCGACGCCGACGGGAATCCCGCGGATGGCGGCGATCTCCTTGGTCACCTTGGAGCCCGGCAGGATGCCGCCCTTGCCTGGTTTGGCCCCTTGACTCAGCTTGATCTCGAACATCCGCACCTGCGCATGAGCGGCGACGGCGCGCAGTTGCTCGTCGCAGAGGTTGCCCAGCAGATCGCGGACCCCATTCTTCGACCCGTCGCTGCCCTCGCCCCGGCACACCGACGCAAGCGCACGAAAGAAGATCGGCGGGGCGTCCCGCCGATCCGGTCGCGCTCTTTCCTCACCTTCGCGCCAGCAGCAGCTTCAATGCCGGGAACCACGGCGGGATTCTCGCGGCACACACCCGTTGCCCCGCATGTGGCAGTCTCTGGCGGCGATCGGCTCGTCGTTTTTCCAGTCCGCCGCCTCGCAGTACAACCGAGCCCGCCAGCCTTTGCCACCGAAGTTGGCGCAAAACTGCGTCTTCGAACATCCCAGAAGATCGGTTCCAGCCGAGGATACCGTCTGCGGACACTGGTCCATTGCGTCCGGCGTGCCATCAGCGTCGGAATCGCCAACGTGACCCGACAGGCTCTCTTCGCATGCATTCAAATCGGTTCGGCATGCATTCAAGTCGTCCTGCGATGCATCCAGGTCGAGTTCGCAGGAGCATAGTTCGGGATTCTCCCGGCACGCGCAAGCTTCTGGGTCCGCTTGGCATGCGCACAGGTCGGGGTCCAACACCGGGAAATCGAGCGCGACCATTGAGAATGAGAGCAACGGGCCGGGGCCAAAAGAGCTGGGCATATAATCTTCACCTATGCCATCGTCATCATACGAACCGGCATAAGCTTGGACGTCGATGCTCCATGGCTCGCACGGATCGAGGACCACTCCGCTTTCGTTCAGCAAAGCGGTCCATCCGGGGATCGCAAACTCGAGATCGGGCTGGGCTTCGTTGGGCATTGGGCCTGGGATGACAGCATTCGGTCTGCGCGCGAGGAACCGTTCAATAAGCGGAGCAACGTAGGTTGGCAGTGGCTCCCCAATCCCTTGATTGTCCACGTCGTACAACCCGAAGCAGGCGAAATCTAACGCGGCGCCGCAATTGAGCGGAACGGTTTCCAGAGCGGGAACGCCGACCGCGAAGTCGAACATCCCATCGTGGTCGACATCAAAACCCACTGCAATGCCTTCTCGGTCCGCCAAATTCGGCAAATCCTGCCCGCCACGCGCTGCGAGCGCGTCGGAGGCTGACCCCTGTTGGCCGTCCCCGTCCGCATCGCCGGCCACTCCAAAGAAGTCAAGCCCGAAACTCGCCGTGTCCGTGCTGCGATCATAGTCGAAGTAGAGGACGTTAATATCCCAGCCGGAAGCAGCAGGAACTTGGAAAGGCACCCCGACATCGAAAAAGCCGCTGCCATCTATTACAAAATCCGCGCCGGCGAAATCCGTTGGTGCGTCACCGGTAAACGTCGTCTCGGCACGAGCCAAAGTTGGCGCCACTAGGGTGAGAGACAGAACCGACAGTAGGTGGATCACCGGGAGGCACACCACTCTCAAGTAACGGAGCCTTGCAGTAACCATTAGCGATTCCTCTTTTTGATCATAGGGTTGATTCCTAGGCTCTCCTAGGGAAAAGCTGATTTACCAGCATTCCACCAACGGCGCGGCGGCCTCGAAGTAGGTACCTATGGCCACGCCCGGCTCACCCCGGACCACCCGCCGGACAGTGAGCGCGCCCACCCCGATCCGCTCTGCCAGCATCTCCCGCGACCAGCCCTTGCGGATGCGGCCCTCCTCGATCAGGCCGCCCAATTGCTGACTCAGGGCGCTTGCGGTTTGCCATCCCGATTGAAGGGTACCGGCTTCCAACGACGACTTGAGCCTGTCGCAACGGCCGCAATAGCCTTCATCAGCCTAACAACCGTTGTGATCGTCGCAGTGTGAACTGGGTCGAGAAAGAGCGATTCGGGTCAGGCTGCTGCCAATAGCGTGGGACCGAGGGTTTGGTCCTCAGCAACGAACAAACAGCCAGGGGTGATCGGAGCGCGTCTGGTGTGGAAGCAGTTCCCCGATCGGCCTGTCCTGCGGACGCCGATTCAGGCGGAGCTGTCGTGGTTGTCGA
>JBATTL010000202.1:0-2133 GCA_049670525.1 Thiohalocapsa sp.
ACCGACCGGGTCGTGCAGAAACTCTGCGACGAACTAAACGCCACAGAAACGGTTTTCCCGCGCACGCATCTGCGCCTCGTATTGAAACTGGGGTCGCGGTAAATTCCCCGAAGTCAGGTCGTCTGAACGTTGACCGCTGGCCCAACACAAGCGCGCGACAAGCCGCGCGGCAAGTCTTCGACCGACTCGACACCCTCGACCCGGCGGCCATCGGCGCCACCCAGGACAACGGCGACAAGCTACCGTGGTTGCGTTTCGACATCGAGGCGCAAGACGGATCTTCCCCCTCGAATCTGGCCCATTTTCGACCGCAGCGCGCGTGGTTGCTGGGGTTCCAGGGCCTGATAGTTTTCATTTTGTAGCCATGCATATGAAGTTATATGGATTGCTATTGATCCCAATATGCGCTAATGCTTAGCCATGCAGACAGCGCATGGCAATTTGCATCTGGAGATCCAGACCTCGCGCAAGAGCGCGGTCGGGATCTTGCGCACCACGTTTCGCGAGAACGGCAAGCTGCGCCATACGCAGCATGGACGGATCACCGGCTGCTCGCTGGAGCAGCTCAAGCTCCTGCAATTCGCCTTCCGGGAACGCGTCGTCCCCGTCGACGACCCGCAGGCGTTCCGCATCCTCAACAGCCGGGAATACGGCGCCAGCTACGCGATCCTGACCATCGCCAAGCAACTGGGGTTGCATCGGGTGCTCTATTCGCGTCCGGAGCCCTGGGTCAATAGCGCATTGACCATGATCGTCGGCCGCCTGGTGTATGCCGGCAGCAAGCTCGCCTTGTGCAACCACCATCCCAACACCTGCCTGTGGGAACTCTGCGGCATCGCCGAGCCGCCCGATGTCGATACCCATTGCTATGAGCCGATGGATCAGCTCCTGCAACGTCAGAAAGCGATTCAAAGGCGTCTGACGCGCCGCCATCTCAAAGGTGGCCACCTGGTGCTCTACGACATCACCAGCGTCTATTTCGAGGGCGAATACAAGGACAGCGAGTTGGTGCGGTTCGGCTACAACCGTGACCGCAAGAAGGGCTACGAACAAATCGTGGTTGGGCTGATCTGCACGGCGCAAGGTTGTCCGGTCGGTGTGGAGGTCTATGCGGGCAATACCAAAGACGAAACCACGGTCATCGACAAGGTCCATGAAATCAAAGCCGACTACGGCATCGAGCAGGTCGTCTTTGTCGGTGACCGTGGCATGCTCACGCACAGCAACATCGAAGCGCTCAAGGACGAGCAGGACTTGCAGACGATCAGCGCCTTGACCCATGGTGAGATGAAGACCTTGCTTGAGCGCAAGGTGATTGCCCTCGATCTCTTCGATGAGCGCAGCATCCATGAGCTCACTGATCCCGACGACCCGACGCGGCGCTACTGTCTGTGCCGCAACCCGCAGACCGCGCAGCGCGAAAGCAAGACGCGTGAGCGTCTTCTGGAGCTGACGACGAGCGCTCTGACCGGTATCGCCGACTACAAACGTGCCGCGAGCGTCGAGACGCTCGGTGCGCGTGTCGGCAAGGTGTTGGCGAAATACAAGATGGGGAAGTTCATCCGATGGTCGGTTGACGCCGATCCCGAGCGGACGAAATCCTCCGCGCATCGACTGATCTGGTCGATCGACGCGGACAAGGTGGCCCGGGAACAACGCTTCGATGGCTGCTATATCATCACCAGCGATGTCGACCCAGACGCAATGACGACCATGGAGGTCGTCAACGCGTACAAGAGTTTGACGTTCGTCGAACGCGCCTTCCGCAATCTCAAGACCGTGCAACTGGAGATTCGTCCTGTTTATCACAAGACCGATGAGCGTATTCGCAGCCATGTGTTTCTCTGCATGCTGTCCTATTACCTGCAATGGCATATAGAACAGCGCCTCGCCCCGCTGTTTGCAGCGCACGGGCAGGGTCCGGAAAGACGCTGGACATTTCGCGGTGTGATCGATTGCTTAGCGCAAATCACCCGCAACCGAGTCACTGTCAATGGTGCCGAGTTCGATCAGAACAGCGTGCCCACACCAGAGCAGGAAGACATACTGAGATTATTGCAGGTCCCGATGTAGCCACCCGCGTGAAATCCAGAATCGCCATTTAGCCTAATGCAGGCAATGGGTTACGCAGGC
>JBATTL010000203.1:0-4742 GCA_049670525.1 Thiohalocapsa sp.
CCCGCCGCGCGAGGTAGGCGTTGGCTCGGGTTGCCGACGGCAGTAAGGGATTGGTCGGCATCCCGATGACGCGACGGCCATATCGGTGTCCGGTCCAACTCAACGACATTGCCGGCGCAAGTGGCTCTGCCTGCCGAGTCACCGTTGGCGATGTGCGATCTTGGTCCTGACCCAGGCGTTCCTCACGCGTCTCGCATGGCGCATGAGCTGACCTTGCGTTGCCGTGGGCGTAGCGTGAGTCTATCTAAATTCGGATTGAATATAGGTGGGTTCGATGACCGGAGATATCCTGAGTTTGAGTCAATTCAAAGCCGACACGAGTCGGCTGCTGGCCCAGGTGCGTGATGCGCCTGCCACGCTGGTGCTGACTCAGAACGGCTGCGCCCGCGCCGTGGTGCAGGATTACAAGCACTACCAGGCCCGTGAGCGCGCCATGTTGATGCTAAAGCTGATGGCCCAGGGCGAGCGGGACATCAGCTCCGGCGACACCCTGCCGCAGGCAGAGGTCTTCGCGGAACTGCGCCAGCGGCTGCAATTGCAACGCGACGAGCGGGATAGCTGAGCGTGAAGCCCAGTGGAAGCGAACTGCTCAGCGCGACCTGAACGCCATCGTCGGATACATTGCCGAGGACAGCATCGACAACGCGCTTGCCGTGCTAGACCGGCTGCAACGGCGGACGGAAACGCTTTCGGAGAAAGCCGAGCGCGGTCGCGTGGTGCCGGAACTTCGCGCGGTGGACGTCTATCAGTATCGCGTACTGATCGAGCGGCCCTGGCGCTTGGTCTATCGCATCGAACCTGATGCGGTACTGATCATGGCCGTGCTGGACGGGCGGCGGGATTTGCAATCCGTGTTACTGGAGCGGTTAGTGCGGGCTTGAGCCGTCGTCGGTTAGAAGGCTGGATTGGTTGGCGCCACTTGAGGACAATGCTCCCGCTGAAGCCGCCTCAACGCCCGCAACCACGACGCAACGGCTGCGGCCCCCATCCATTATCTCCGGGCCATGCTGCTGGCCCGGCTGTTCGAGTCGCTGCCGCTGGTCTTACCCAACTGCAGGGCGGACATGCGCATCATCCCCTTGATCACCGACGCCGCCCCGTGCGGCATATCCACACCCCGATCGGCGAGCCGGCGAGCCATCGCCAATCGCACCAGCGAGGGGACCGCCCGGCTGGGACGATGATCTCGAACCGATGCCAGACTGGGACCTCATCGCCCAACCGGATGTCGGTTTCGAGTTTAGCCGGCGTATCTCCTAGGAGCCCCGGCTCAGTTCATTCCCAGCGGCAACCCGCCCTGCCTCGCATGGACCCGAATGGACCTTCAACCGACTGCAGGGCGTTGAGGTCATTGCAGCGCGAGGGACGCTGTGAAACCCACGGGGCGGTCTTAGGTGAGACGAGGACGTTGCCAGGCTTCGGCCTTGCGCGTCTTACGGATCGTTAATCTGCGGACAAGCAGCCTGTAACCTGTCCTCTGAAATACTGCAGGCGTCGGTTGGTCCTGTGTCGGCTGGTCGGCCTGACGCAGACGAACTCGTCAAGGTCGGCGGTGCTCCGCACACCCGATTCACCTGCCAAGTCAAGGAGCCATGCTCATGCCTCACCACCGCAACAACCATCTGCCGAAGCAGACGGCGCTCCTCCTGGCCTTGGCCGCGATGCCCGCCGCGCTACTCGCGCACGGATCGATGGAGGAGCCAATCAGCCGTATCTACGCCTGCTACAACGAGAACCCGGAGAATCCAAGCTCTCCTGCCTGCATCGCGGCCGCCGCCTACAGCAAACCCGCCCTCTACGATTGGATGTCGGTGCGCATCGGCGACGTCGACGGAAACCATCAAGGCCGGATCCCCGACGGCCAACTCTGCAGCGCCGGCGATGTGACCTTTGGTGCACTCGATGCGGCTCGCGACGACTGGCCGACGACAACGATCGCGCCCGACACGAACGGCCGCTTGCAGTTGCGTTTTCATGCCACCGCACCGCATGCGACGGACTACATGCAGGTCTATGCAACCGGGCCGAGCTACGATCCCAATCAACCCTTGGCCTGGTCGGACCTTCAACCTCAGCCGTTCTGTGAACTCGACAAAGGCGAGATCGCGGTGGACGGGAATCGCTATCTGCTCGACTGCCCGTTCCCCGCAGGCCTATCGACGGGTCGGCAGTTGTTGTACAGCATCTGGCAGCGCTCCGACAGTCCGGAGGCCTTCTACGCCTGTAGCGACGTGGCCATCGGGGACGTCGTCGATCCGGTAGACCCAGTCTGGCGCGAGATCGGCGTGCTCAGCGCAGAGTCGGACCTGAAATCGGGATCGACGATCACGTTCCGCCTGTTCAATGCAGCGGGGAATGATGCGGAGACGCACAATGTTGTGGTCGAGGGCAATGACGCACTGCGCACTGCCTGGCCGAAGGCGCTTGCCGAAGCGGTCAATGCGTCATCTGGGCTCGTTGCGATCGGACAACTCGCCGACGGTGTTGTTACCCCGGTGGGCGGAGCGAACGCCAATCGAGTCTATGTCAACAACGATCAGGAATACAGCTTCGTCGTCGATGTGTCCCTCCCGTCAAACGACAGCTGGGGTCCGGACCAGGTATACGTCGGCGGGGACCGCGTCTTCCACCAGGGAGTCGAGTACGAGGCGAAATGGTGGACAAGGGGCGACGTCCCAGGTGCATCGGCGGTTTGGAAGCGGATTACCCCAACCGATGGACCAACCGAGTGGAACGCCGGTGCTGTTTTCACGGCAGGTGATCAGGTGATCCATGAGGGTGCCGAGTACGAGGCGCGTTGGTGGACGCAAGGCGATGAGCCAGGCACTCACGAGGTCTGGCTGGCGCTGCCGTAGCAACAAGCATCCGTGTGGGCAGGTAGGTCCCACGGGATCGGACTACTCTCTCGGACGGCTAGGGAACGCTAACGGCACCCATAGCGCTCGGTCTTTCAACAGGCAAGCGAGGACTCATCATGAATCTCAGGGACTTGGACGTTTTCCATCGAATGCCTTTCCTATGCTAGAGAAAGGGACGGCAAACAGCTCTGTCGAAATCGGGTAATCTGCTAGCGCGCTGGTGAAGACCTGATGGGAAAAACGGACCGCGAATTGGAGTGGGCGAAGGACGCCGACGCGTTGCAGGCGCATGATGAACAGGCCTTAGAAACTGGGAAGACCTCATTCATACAGGAGCACGAGCGAGAGTCCGTCCAGGGAGATGCCGCAGAACGTCTGCAAATGCGTGCCAGAGCTGTTCCTCTGCGATCCGCGCAGTCGTCCGGGAACCCGATAACTGCGCTCGAGGCCGTGCGCTCTCTGAGTTCCCGAGGGTGAGCGGCGAGTCCGCCCAGGTTGTCATCCTGATACCGGCTATGAGCGAGGATCGCCGGGTAAGCGCCGCCTCCTGCGCGCGTCGAGGCGTCAGCCGCCGCCGCGGCGCATGACGAGATCAAAACGCGCAAGCATCTGTCTGTGGATCGCCGGCTCACCTTGCGGGAAGCGAATACTCAGGCGCAGTGTCGGTAGACGCAAGAGGGCAATGACCCGCTCCGACCCAGGCGCGATCGCAAGTTCCATTGAAGCCGGCGGCGAGACAGCCGTCGTACCAATCGCCGCCGCTCCGGACAGCGTGACGCGAAACACCAAAGGCCCGCCTTCAACGCGACCGGGAAAGGCGACCTCCAGCCCGCGTGCGATGTCGGCGGGGATTGCGGACATCTCGCGCTCCAACACCTCGACAGAGTTGATCGGAGGGGCGGGCGATGCGGGATCAGCGACCACGCGCTTGTCATCAACCACCGGCAATGGGCGGCCAGACCGCGAGCTGATCACCGTCACTCAGGGATCGGCTGGGCCGCTCCTCGCGTGGGATGAAAACGCCATTGATCAGCACTAGGTGGGTCAACCGATCCGGCAACTGATAGCGATCGAGGATCTGCTGCACGGTTTCCGATTCCGCGATGTCGAGTGACACCTGGTTTGCACGCGCATCGGCAGGCAGATAGTCGCCAAGGGAAGCGAAGAGCTTAAAGGTGATCTGCATCGGTCGAGTCGGATCTCGGCGGAAGGAGAGGACCCCGGAGCCTCGCGGCGACCGGGGCATCAGGGTTCGAGAGAGACGCCGCCTCAGTGCACGACCACGGCAGTCGGCTGCTGGCTTCGTGCCACATAGGCCTCCGGAAAACGCAGCGGTGATTGCTTCAGGACCTGCTTCCACTCGCCCAAATGGGTCTTGCTCTGAATCAGTCCCCGCAGCACGCCAACGTGCTGCGTCAGACCGATCGACGTGGCGCCGATCAGCACGTCGTCCGAGAACTGCAGACTCAGGTACCGGTAGTGGTCTTCGTCAACCATCTCCACCCCGTCGGGCTCATCGATGCCCCACCATTGGCCGAATGACGAGGACACCAGACCCAGGGTATCCAGCACATTGATGGCCAAGACACCCGGTAGGCGCACGTCGTTGCCGGCCATGTTCAGTGCCGCTACCCGCGCCTGATCCACGGCATTGGGTTGGATTGCCGAGACAAGATGCGCGCCGGTAAAGAGATCCGGCGCCTCGGCGACATCGCCAGCCGCAAAGATGCCGGGTACTGCCGTCTCCAGACGATCGTCCACCAGCACGCCCTTTGCGACATGGACCGGCGTCGCCTCCAGGAAGCCGACGTTTGGCGCAACACCAGCGGAGACGATGACCAGATCGGCCTCCAGCAGATCGCCGGTCGTCAAATGAACACGCAG
>JBATTL010000204.1:0-4176 GCA_049670525.1 Thiohalocapsa sp.
GACGACGGCCAGCGGGACGGCGACGAGTACGGTCTTCACGATGCTCATCATGACGACCGTCGCCGCCGAGTTGGCGCCGTCGGAGACCACGGCCTCGAACACGAGCACGGCCAGCAGGGCACCGACCGGGTCGATGACGATGCCCTCCCACTGCAGATAAGAGGCCGGGCGTCGTTTCAGCCGTGCCTGACGCAGCAGCGGCAGGATGACGGTCGGGCCGGTGACAATCGTAATGGCACCGAATATTAACGCGACCGGCCAGGCCAGCCCGGCGATGTAGTGCGCCGCGGTTGAGGAAAGCGCCAGCACGAGCACCACTGCGATTGAAATCAGGCGGTTGACACCGGAGGCAGCCTGCTTGAGTTCGGGTAGGCGCAGAGATAGCCCACCCTCGAACAGGATGGCCGCCACCGCAAGCTTGATCAGGGGCTGGTAGGCATCGCCCAGGGCCTCGCTGGGGCGGAGGATACCGAGTACCGGACCGATGATCAGCCCGCACAAACTGAGCAATACGATGGCCGGGATCTGCAATCGCCAGCCGAGCCATTGCGCGCCGATGCCGAGCACAGCGAGCAGCGCGAGGATCTCTGTCAGGTGATGCATGCTGGGTTCCGGCTTGCCCGAAGTCCGGTAAGCTTACCCGATCCGGCGGCGGCGTTCGTGCGTGCCGTGGCGATCGGGGCTGAGCGACGCACCATACGCCGACGGTTGGTCGATGGACGCGACAGCAGCAGCGCGGTCATCTCCAGCGGGGTCGAGCATGGTCAATGGGACCGCTGTGCAGGGTGCGGTCGGCGCCAATGGGGCGTGTTTGAGCAGACCGATGGCGGCGCCAACGACGACGACTTCCGCTGTCATGGTATACGCGTGCGCCACCGAAAATGCGCTAACTCGCTGCCGCAGGGCTGATTCCTCGCCTTGGCGATGATGCTGTCTTGATCGTTGCTCAGGGTCCAGTCGGCAACGCCGATCTCTTCGCTGATAAAGAAGTGCCGCACTGCAAGCCGGCGTGGGCGCAGCAGCGGGATCCGGTGAAGCACGCGATTCTCGACGTGCAGGCGCAAGCCTCCTGCCTCGGCACGGATCACGCGGCACAGCGGTCGATCGGCGCCAAGTACCGGGTCGAACTCCCGCTTGGTCCAATCTAGGGAGATTTGCGCGGCGTCGAAGCGGTGATACCGGGGTTGATCAGCGTCGCGCCAGCAAACCTCGACGTAGCGTAGTTGCGAGCTGCCCCGATAGGTCTGCATCACCACCGCCTGCCCGCGACCGGCGTCAGGAACGAAAAGAAAGTCCCAGCCGAATAGCGGTAACGGATTGATGCCGAAACTGTGCTCGTAGTAGCCGTTGGCATCCTGCCAATGGAATTTGGCGTCGCCGGCGCGGATTCGCTTCAGCAATGCTGGTGAGGCGCGTCTGGTCTCGGTCGGTTTTGCTGCCGGGGCGAGCAGTTCTGCGGCCGCGGGGTCGATACACAACTCGCCACTGGTGACGGCAACTGGCGATGGGCAGTGCACCAGCCAATGACTGCCGGGGAGGCGTGCGAAGTCGTCACCTGGCATTGGTTCGATGGTGCTGCCGTCCAACCCGGCGTGCATCATCTGTAGCCGAAACCCCGAGCTCGATTCGAGCTGCAGCTCTGCCCTGGCAGGGGTG
Organism: Thiohalocapsa sp.; assembly: GCA_049670525.1. Taxonomy (GTDB): domain Bacteria; phylum Pseudomonadota; class Gammaproteobacteria; order Chromatiales; family Chromatiaceae; genus Thiohalocapsa. The sequence continues at coordinate 1,657 of JBATTL010000204.1, forward strand.
GGTTGGCGCAGGCATAGCCGATGCCCTTCGTGTTCTGCGCTCAGCCCCTCTGGTTCCGGATGCGGTTGGTCATCGCCGTCGAATCGGCAGGTCGCGACCGGAAACAGGTGCATCCAGCACAGCTCTTGCAAGGTCGCGGTGCGTGAATTCTTGGCCGGTGTATCTTCGGAACCAGTCCTGTCGAAGACGCCGGCGATGATTAGCAGCAGGCCGCTCTCTGCAACCATCGGGAATCGATCTTGGGGGTTGACCAGAGCGAGTCCGACAATACCGTGGAAGCTATCCGCGATGACCGCGTAATAGCGCCACTCAATGAAGGAAGCCGGCAGTAGCGGACCAAGTAATCGTTGCGAAAGGGGAGATGCAAGTATTGGCGATTTGGCGTCGCTGGATAGGCTGGCCGCATAAGTGGGCCAACGCCAATGCGCGCCGCTGGATGCGACTGAGGCGATGAAGTCGGGATGAGCGGTTGGAAGCAGCGGCACGGGCTTTATAGGGGCTGAGGGGGTAGTGGCACGGCCCTGAGTGTAACGCGATCGTCCATCCCGGTGCTCGGGAGCGGCGGCGCGATACCTAGCCCTGGGCGTGGGTCGATGTCCGGGCGTCGTTAGCCGCAGCGGCGGGGCAAACAACGAGACGCATGACAGGTCAGGCGAGTGGCGACCCGTCGCGCAGGTGTCGCAGCTGGATCTGACGCCTTGCGAGTGCTTGAATTCGGCGGGTCGCCGCCATAATTCCGCAATAACCTTATAAATAATCGGAGATCAATTTCATGAGAATGGACAAGCTCACGAGCAAATTCCAAATTGCCTTGGCAGACGCTCAGAGCCTGGCCGTGGGCCGGGACAATCAATTCATCGAGCCGGTGCATTTGATGGTCGCGCTGCTCGATCAGGACGGCGGCACCGTCCGCCACCTGTTGGCCCAGGCCGACGTCAACGTAAATCGTCTACGCTCGGCGCTGGGCGAGGCGCTGGAACGTCTGCCCCAGGTGTCGGGCGCCGGCGGCGATGTCACCGTCTCCAACGCGCTCGGCAAGTTGCTGAACCTCACCGACAAGCTGGCCCAAGCGCGCAACGACCAGTACATCAGCTCCGAGTTGTTCGTACTGGCGGGGCTGGAAGACAAGGGCGAACTCGGCAATCTGCTGCGCGAGGCGGGGGCGAGTAAGGGCGCCCTGGAAAAGGCCATCGAGCAGATGCGCGGCGGTGAGTCGGTCAATGACCCCAATGCCGAGGAGCAGCGCCAGGCGCTGGAGAAGTACAGCATTGACATGACCGAGCGTGCAGAGCAGGGCAAGCTCGACCCGGTCATCGGTCGTGACGACGAGATCCGGCGCACCATCCAGGTGCTCGCGCGTCGCACCAAGAACAACCCGGTGCTGATCGGTGAGCCCGGCGTTGGTAAGACCGCCATCGTTGAGGGTCTGGCCCAGCGTATCGTCAACGGCGAAGTGCCCGAGGGGCTCAAGAGCAAACGCCTGCTTTCTCTCGATATGGCGGCGTTGATCGCTGGCGCGAAGTTCCGCGGTGAGTTCGAAGAGCGCCTGAAAGCCGTGCTGAACGATGTCGCGAAGCAGGAAGGCAATGTCATCCTGTTCATCGACGAGTTGCACACTATGGTCGGCGCGGGTAAGGCCGAGGGTGCCATGGACGCGGGCAACATGTTGAAACCGGCGTTGGCGAGGGGTGAGTTGCATTGCATCGGCGCCACGACGCTGGACGAGTACCGCAAGTATGTCGAGAAGGATGCCGCGTTGGAGCGGCGTTTCCAGAAGGTCCTGGTCGAGGAGCCCAATGTCGAGGACACCATCGCCATTCTGCGTGGCTTGAAGGAGCGCTACGAGGTCCACCACGCGGTCGAGATCACCGATCCGGCCATTGTTTCCGCGGCCACGCTGTCGCACCGCTACATCACCGACCGCCAGCTGCCAGACAAGGCGATCGACCTGATCGACGAGGCGGGCTCCCAGATCCGGATGGAGATTGACTCGATGCCCGAGGAAATGGACAAGCTCGACCGGCGCATGATCCAGCTTAAAATTGAACGGGAGGCACTGAAGAAGGAGTCTGACGATGCCTCGAAGAAGCGCCTGACGGATCTGGAGGGTCAGATTACGGAGCTGGAGCGCGAATTCTCCGATCTGGACGAGATCTGGAAGTCGGAGAAGGCCGCCGTGCAGGGCACCGCGCACATCAAGGAGGAACTGGACCGTGCCCGTATCGAGATGGAGACCGCGCGCCGCGCCGGCGATCTCGCGCGCATGTCCGAGCTGCAATACGGCCGTGTGCCTGAGCTGGAAAAGCAGCTTGCTACTGCCGGCGAGGCGGACCACAACGAGAACCAACTGCTGCGCAACAAGGTGACGGAGCAGGAGGTAGCGGACATCGTGGCCAAGTGGACCGGGATCCCGGTGTCGAGGATGCTCGAGGGTGAGCGCGACAAGCTGCTGAAGATGGAGCAGGAGATCGAGAAGCGCGTGGTCGGTCAGACCGAGGCGGTGCGCGCGGTGTCCGACGC
>JBATTL010000205.1:0-3281 GCA_049670525.1 Thiohalocapsa sp.
GTTCGAAACCTGGTATTCCGTTGTGTTCGATGGCACAACGATCCAGCGCTCGGACCTGTTCGGCGCGGTAGAGTGCATAGGGCAGACGACGATTTTCCGGCATCGGGCGTGACATTCTCTTGATCTCGTGGGAGTTGCAGCCATCCTCGGATTTGGGCCGCTATCGATCCTGGTCACCATAGGTTCGACGGGCCCAGATGGCCAGCCGCACCGGCCGGAGGGACTCGAAAACAACGCGCGGCGCTTTCGGGCTTGTTCGAAACGCCGGCGACCGCCCGAGGATACTGCACTTGGTGGCGCTCGATTTCTCCTGCCGCAGAAGAAACAAGAGCCAGTACATAGGCTAACCGCGATATCGCCCGTGCGCGATCCAACTCACGCACGAACATGGAGTCAGCTCGCGTCTTCCCTTGATGAGAGATCGCCTCTCAGTCTTATCCCCGCTATTCGCAGTGACTGGAATGTCTGACAACCATCTCGAAAACCCGATGCATCCCGACCAGGCTCGGCTTCTCGCCCGTGAGATCAAGCGCTGGGGCGTGGAACTGGGCTTCCAACAAGTCGGCATCACGGACTGCGATCTTACCGAGGCCGAATCACGACTCGATCAATGGCTCGCGGACGGCATGCACGGCGGCATGCGTTACATGGCCGCCCACGGCACCAAACGCAGCCGGCCCTCGGAGCTGGTCTCGGGCACCGCCCGCGTCGTCTCAGTGCGTATGGACTATCTGCCGGAACCACCTGAGGCGCTTGCGGCAGCCCTCGATGATCCGGCCCGCGCGTTTGTGTCACGCTACGCGGTCGGCCGCGACTATCACAAGGTGCTCCGCCAGCGTCTGCGTCAACTCGCCAAGCGTATCGAAGAGCGCGTCGGGGAGTTCGGCTATCGGGTATTCGTGGATTCGGCGCCGGTGCTCGAGAAACCGCTCGCGGAAAAGGCCGGTCTTGGCTGGATCGGCAAACATACCAATCTGATCAATCGCCGGGCGGGATCCTGGTTCTTTCTCGGCGAACTCTACTGCGATTTGCCATTGCCGATTGACAGCTCGGCCGAGGACCACTGCGGCCAGTGCAAGGCCTGCATGGACATCTGCCCCACCGATGCGATCATCGCGCCTTATCGGCTCGACGCGCGCCTTTGCATCTCTTACCTGACCATCGAGCATTCCGGGCCGATTCCGGAGCCCCTGCGCGCGCGCCTCGGCAACCGTATCTATGGATGTGACGACTGCCAGATGGTCTGCCCTTGGAACCGCTTCGCCCGCGAGACACCAGAGACCGACTTCCTGCCCCGCAACGGGCTCGACAGTGCGACGCTGGTGTCGCTGTTTATCTGGGATGAGGATGAGTTCTTACGCCGCACAGAGGGTTCCGCCATCCGACGGATCGGCCACGAACGTTGGCTGCGCAATATCGCCGTTGCGTTGGGCAACGCATCTCCGTCCGATGAGATAGGAGCGGCGCTGCGCTCACGGGCTGACGATCCGAGCCCACTGGTGCGGGAACATGTTCGGTGGGCGATCGCAGTCCACGAGGCGCTGACCGCGGGATCACCTCCGCACCCAGATGAATCCAAGCGATACTGATCGACGAATTTCGGCGCGGAATCCGGGGTGGAAAAACCTGCCGCGATGTCCGTATCTTGCGCATCTTCGGTTGTTTACGCGCCGACCCTGCTTGCCATCGCTGGCCAGCCTGGGTAACGCCGTCAGTCCGCTTTCCCTCAGGCAACCCGTCAGACAATAGTCATCACCATTTGGCGATTGCTAAACGAAGCCGCCATCCAGGGCAATCTGTGGATCTAGGCGGTCGATCGGGCATGCTCTGCCCGCATGCGTGTACCCGTTCCCATTGATACAGCCGGCGAAAGTCTCGGCCTGAAGCGCGCTTGGCGGCGGCGATCGGTGTAACCATAGCCATTGCGATCACGGCTGATTGAGTCGCCTGCATCTCAGTCTCCTCGTTGAACCTTCATCAAATCGGATTCAATCACACAAGGCAGTCAAACGATCCATGCTTGGCAACGATTGACACTCCGCCCGCTCCGTTCTACGGAAACCGACCGCCAAGCGTGCTCATCTATTCAACCGACAGAAATGCTCGCGAAAGATCATATTTTTGAGAATATTGGTTAAAGTGACTTTCCCATCTCTGGACGTGCCGCCGTGTTCAGACTCGTAATAACGCACAGCAACTACATGATCGGCGCATCCATTGTTGTTCCGTTCCCCCTGACTCTCATCTCAAAGAACGATATTCCCAGCCTCCTATTAATTCTCCGCATATAGCATCTCTTCGTCTTTTCGCGTGCTGCAACGCGGTTAATATCCCACCGCGGCACTGTGACATTTCTCACTTTAAAAACGGAACTCGCTGACTATAGTCAATTACTATTAGAAACGACAACACCAATGTCGTCGCGTACTACTCTGATGAACCAGCGACAGTCGAGGAGAATGGAAATGAAGAGAATCCTATTAGTGGCTTCGTTAACCGTAATGATCCCGCCTCCGGACTACTCACCAGCGGGGCCGAAGCCCCGCGAGACTCCGCTGTAATACGGTGGATGCTGAGATCAGCGCCCTGGTATCCCTCTTGTTCGGACAGACGCAGACCCATCAGGGTAATAGCGTGGGCCGTCCGCAAAAACCCATTTTGTAAACACGCTCTTTGGCAGGCGCTGATTTATCGGCCATCCTGGCCAAGAGTCAGCACGGGATCCGCCCTGATCTACACAAGGTGCGGTTTCCGGATTTCTTTCGTTTTCCATGGCTTGAGGCGGCCGAGGATAACGGGTCATTCCTGGCCCGAACGGGAAACGCCAAGAATCAACGTTCGCTGAGCGTTTAGAAATGAACAGCAGTCGGTCTTTCCCGGACAAGCCACCGACGCCAGTCTTCGTCGAAAGCAACCAGGCCGCCTTGGTACCGCTCTTCGAAAAAGGCCTTGTGGTCGAACGGCTGACATCGATGTTGGGACATGCGGTTGAGATACTCCGAGACGAGCTGCTGGTGCTTCGGATTCTGGATGAGAAACTGGACGATGGACCAGGCGGATGCATACGCGATGTCGTTCCCGATCCTGTCCCAATCCTTGCGCTCAGTGGTCAGTAACCAGCGGAGGTCCGGTAACCGTCCTGAACGAGCAAGCGAACGAAGGGTCTCGATCCTTTCGCTGAATGCGTCGGCGCGGGCGAAATTCTGCTGGAACTCCAACCGCTCCAAAAACTCCGCCATGCCCTCGTTGAACCAGAGCGGCGTGATTCCGACCCAGTTGCC
>JBATTL010000206.1:0-4108 GCA_049670525.1 Thiohalocapsa sp.
GTCATGAAAAAGGGATTGCGCAACAGCGGCAATCGCCTCGGCCGGGCAGCGATTTCGGTTGAAAGAATCCGCACGCCCGAATCCCTACTCCATGCGTTGGACGCCCTACGTTGCGTGACTGTGAAAGCATTCTGCTTAGGTCGGGTTAGCGCAGCGCAACCCGACTTATCGGTGCATGGTGTCGGGTTACGGCGCTCGTTAAGGCTTCGGTCCATAGGATCATCCCGTGCGGCTCGCGCCTATCCCGACCTACGCGACCCTGCACCGCGAGCGGATGGGCGAGCATCCCTGAATAGTTGCACAGTCTCTGGGCATAGAATGTTCGGTTCCGAGCGCGATACATCGGCTTCCAACCGGTACATCAAGGCAGGTCGAACAGGAGCACTTCCGCTTCATCAACACCTTCGATTCTTATGCTCTCTCCAGCGTCGACGCGTGCGCCGTCGCCACCATGGAGAAGTTCCCCCTTCACGCGCGCGGTGCCGCGGGCCAGATGCACATAGGCTCTACGCTCGGCGGCAAGCGCATGGGTGACGCTAACGGCGTCGTCCAGTCGTGTGCCAAACAGCAGCCCGTCTTGATGCGCCGCGATGGAGCCGTCGCGCCCGTCGGGCGACACCAGCAGGGCGAGGCGGTTGCGCCGCGCCGCATCGCTGAAGTGCTGCTGCGCATAGCCGGGGGCCACACCCATGCGATTTGGCAAGAGCCAAACCTGAAGTAGGTGCACCGGCTCATCGCTGGACGGGTTGTACTCGCTATGGCTGACGCCGGTGCCGGCGCTCATATGCTGAACGTCGCCGGGGCGAATAATCGACCCGTTGCCCATGCTGTCCTTGTGCTCCAACGCGCCGTCCAGAACGTAGGTGACGATCTCCATGTCCTCGTGTGCGTGGGTCGGGAAACCGCCCCCCGGTGCAATGCGATCGTCGTTGATGACCCGCAGGTTGGAATAGCCCATGTGGTCGGGGTCGTGATAGCTGGAGAACGAGAAACTGTGGTAGCTGTCGAGCCAGCCGTGGTTTGCGTGACCACGTTCTGCCGCGGGGCGGATGCTGATCATGGCGATCTCCGTTATGTTGGATCTGTCTGCAATCCAACCTAGCGGCGGACTCGGGTTTAAACCAGCGACCAGGGGCGGGAAACTCCATTGCCCCCGCAACAACAATCGGGCAGCAGGGCCAGGTGGAGTTCGATGCGCCGGTAACCGCGGGAATCGGTGCTCGTCGGTTTCCAAACCTCGGCCCCAACGCGCGCAAGCCGCAGCCAGCGCGTCGCTACGCTCCCTCGTCCCCGGTCACTCGATGTCGATCCAGACCGGACAATGATCCGATGGCTTTTCCAGCCCGCGAATGTCGTAATCGATACCGGCATCGCGCAGGCGTTCGCGCACGGGCGCGGTGACAAGAATGAAATCGATGCGGAGACCGCGCTTGGGCTCACGCTCGAAACCGCGGGAGCGGTAATCGAACCAGCTGAAGCGGTCATCAACGTGCGGGTGCAGGACGCGGTAGGCGTCGAACAGGCCCCAGTCCGTGATGGTCTTCAGCCAGTCGCGCTCTTCGGGCAGGAAACAGCACTTCCCAGACTTGAGCCAGCGTTTGGCGTTGTCGGCGCCGATGCCAACGTCCGCATCCGATGGCGCGACGTTCATGTCCCCCATCAGCACCAGAGGCTGATCTGGCCGGAACTGCTGGCGCAGATACAGGGCCAGATCGGCATAGAAGCGCCGCTTGCCAGGAAATTTGGTGGGGTGATCGCGGCATTCACCCTGGGGGAAATAGCCATTGATCACGGTCAGCTCCTGGCCGTCCGGTAGCCCGAATACCCCCGTGATGGCTCGGCGCTGGGCGTCGATTTCATCGGTCGGGAAACCCTTGACCAGCGTCCGCGGCGGTTCCTTGCTCAGCAGCGCCACGCCATAGTGCCCCTTCTGGCCATGGAAGCTGGGAACATAGCCCATGTCCTCGATCATGCCGATGGGAAAGGCATCGTCAGCCACCTTGGATTCCTGTATGCCGATGACGTCGGGGTCATGCCGGGTCTTGAGTGCATCGAGCTGATGTGGCCGGCTGCGTATGCCGTTGGTATTGAACGAGACGAGCTTGGGCATGGATCGATCCTCTGATGATTCGACATCGGACGCTGCTGCGAGCGGACCCACGCGCTTTCGGCACGGGCGGCCAAGCACCGGCGGATAGGAAAGGCACGGACCCTGCGGTCAGACCGGGGGAAGGACCTCAACGGTCTCCCGCGCACCCATCTCCCGGCCGTGCTCGTAGGCCTTGCCCCAGGGTAGGTGATTTTGATCGCGGGCGAGGTCGTAAGGATCCGGTTCGATGCTCTGCTTCAAACGCGGACCGTAGCCCAGTTCGTCGAGTGCGGCGACCATCCCGTTGACGTAGCCGCGGTTGTACCAGAGCTGCGGGTCGTCCTGACGGTCGAGATAGCCCTCGGTCTCGTCGGTCAGCTTCAGCAGCAGTGCGAGCAATTGGTCGATGAGCTCAGCATTGGACATATCGGTGTCGGCTCGGAGTGGCGCGGGAACGGCCGCGAAGGCTAGCACGCGCCGCAGCCATGCTCCAACCTGAAGAGAGCTGCGCTCGCAGGCCTCCCTCGATCCTGCCATCGCCTGGATTGACGGGCGTCAGTACGAGCCACCAGCCGCGCAACCGCGCCATTTTCGCGGAAACAGACTTTGCAGCGTGCCGGAGCGGTGCGACAGGGCGACGCCAAGGGTGAAGCCCCGATGACGCACCAGCACCTGGCCGAGGCTGCAGTCGGTGGTCTGACCCCGCGTCGGGGTCAAGTCCTCGCGGCGTATGTAGGCGTCGCGCTGTGCGGCAGTGAGATCCAGCCGATTGCGTGTCGCGTGTGAACCCAACAGCATCGCGCCGGCGGTCGTCAGCTTGGGCGGGCGAAGATTGGTGCGATGAAAAAACAACCCGCTGCCCTGAGGCGCCGGCACCGCCGGGGGCGCATGGTCGGCGGCGGCCAAATGCAGACCGCGGCGGGTCTGGCGATGCGTGCGATAGTGCTGGCGCAGCCCGTCGCCCAGACCATAGTGTTCGGCAAGGCTGTCAATCCAACCCGCATCCTCTTGCTCAGCACCCAGGTTCCCAGGCACCGCGTCCGGAAGACCGGGTGCGCCGGCGTCCTTCTCAATTACCGCCACGAAGAACCCGCCGGTATCGTTCAGATGCGGCCAGACGCGCATGCAACGCGCGAGACTCGCATCCAGTTCCCGATCTTGCCAACGGGTGATACCGGGGCCGGTGGTCAGTCCCTCGACGCGGGCCGGCATCAGACTCAGACGTCCGGCATAGTCATCAAGCACCTCGGCCACGACGAGCTCGTTCTCCTCCGGCGCGAAGGTGCAAGTGGAATAGACGATTCGTCCGCCGGGCCTGCACAATTGCACGGCCTTGCGCAACAGCGCCCGCTGACGTGAGGCCATGCGCTCACTGCGCCCGGCGCCGATCCTGTTGGCCAGGCTGCGGTTTCGACGCAACGTACCCTCGCTGGAACAGGGCGCATCCACCAGGATGCGGTCGAAAGAACCGGCCGCCGCCGGATAGTTGCCAGCATCACACCAGGTGGTGCTGCAATTGACGATGCCGAGCCGTTCCAGGTTGCCCTGCAGCGCCGCGATACGTTCCGGCGAGAAGTCGTTGGCCAGCAAGGTACCGCTGTTGCCGAGCGCGAAGGCGATCTGCGCGGACTTCCCGCCCGGTGCCGCGCAGAGGTCCAGTACCCGCTGTCCCGGCGCCAGATCCATCAGGGTCACGGGGATTTGCGAGACCTCCTCCTGCGCGTGTGCGAGTCCGGCGCAGTACCACCAACGTTGCCCGGCCTTGTAACCCGAGGGCAACCGGAAGGCGCTGGCCGGAGTAGAGCCGATAAGCGATGAAGCATCCGCACCGGCGGTCGAACCAGCATCCGAATGGTTGTCAGCAATGGCGCGCCACTGTATTGACTCCACGGCGACGCCCTCCTCCGCGATCAACGCCTGCAACGCGGCCGCGTCGATGCGCGTCGGGTTAGTCCAGATACAGGTGGGTAGCGGACGCAGCAGCGCGTCGATAAAGCCGTTCCAGTCCTCGACAACGGC
>JBATTL010000207.1:0-2539 GCA_049670525.1 Thiohalocapsa sp.
CCCCGATCAGCGCCGACAGGCGGGCGGGGCCGCCTGCTCGTGCAGGGCACCGAGCGCGTCGAGCACGTCGGCAGCGAGCATCTGCTGGGCGGTCCTGAACAGCGCCGCTTCCTCGAACCGGATATGCGTAGCGAGGGCCTCGCCGAAGCGCTGCGGCGCCGAGGGATCGGCGCTCGCGATCAGCCGCCGCAGCTCGGCATGCTCGGTCAGCGTACGATCGACCAGGAAATCTTCGCCGGCCGCTCGCAAGGCCGGCAGCAGCCCCTGCTCCTCGAGCTGGAAGTGGGGCTCCAGCTCGTCGGCAAAGCGCGCCTGCAACTCCGTCCAGGCGGCGCGTCGTTCAGTCGCCTCTGTCGTTGCCAGCTCGCGTGCCTGTTTGGCCAGCACCAAGCCGGTGTGATGATCGCGCGAGAGGCGCACGAGGTTTGGATCGCGTTGCATCTTAGGTCTCACTCAGTGGCGTTCGGTGAGAACGCCGACAGTCGACGACAAGCCAGGGAAGGTACAACACCGCGAAGGTGAGCAGCGCGGTCGCAAACAGTCCCACCAGGTACCAGGGCCAAGGCCCGAACCAGTCGAGCAGCGACGGCTGCATTGGCTTGGCCATCAGATACATGAAGTTGGTGCCAAGGACCAGATTGAGTAGGAATACCGCGGCGGCGAGCGCAAGCGTAATCGCCGCGACCCGCAGGATCGACCGCGGGTACGGCCGCAGCCGCAGCGCGAGCGTTGCGTAGACGACACCGATCACGACCAACCCGTGGCCCGCGAAGAAGAAGATGAATGCGGCGCTTGGGAAGCCCTGGGAAAGTTCCGGCGTGATCAAGGCCTGGGTGGTGCCGCCAAGTCCCCAAAAATAGACGATCTCGTAGATTCGCGGTGAACGCGCAATCAGAACCCATGCGGTGAGGAAAACCGAGAGGGTGCATAGGTCGAGCGGCACCAGGTAAAGGCCCGGGCCCAGCGAGCGCCACAGCCAAGCCGCCTGAGCGGCCTCCTGGGCGAGCAGCAAGGCGCCGAGCAGCCAGGCGACGGGCGTGACCATGCCTGGCGCGCGCCGGCGCAGCAGGAGCGGCAGCCCCAGGACCAGGGCGGCGATGACAGAAAGTGCCAGCAGATGAGCGGTGCCGAAAAGCTGAAAAGGCATCGGATGCTCGAGGTCAGGCCGACAGACAGCGGTCGGTGAGGTGACATGGGCTTGTTTCGGGGCTGCTGACGATCGCTGATGCGCCCTGAACCCTTGCCAGGGCTTCACGGCTGCATCCGTGCCGCCGACGGTCCCGCCAAGCCGCACCCACGCGCCACTCGGCAAGCCGAGCCGAGAGACGGGGCGAATCACCACATTCGATGGTGATCGGAATCGAAGGATAGCCCTTTTCATCAGGCTGCGGAGCGGCGAAGCGCCAGCGTCGGCAACTGGTCGATAGTCGTCGCCCATTGGTTCCCCAGATAGTTTCGCTATTGGCAGGTTACTTTCGCTCGGCGCGGCCGGTTATCGCAGACAACCAGCTCGGTTGATCCAGTAGTCATATGCCCCTGCATCCACCAGCGTGCCACCCGCCAGGTACCAGACATGCCCGTCCGCCGACGACAGACCGAGGTAGCTCCGGGTTTGCGCGTAGTAGCGGTAGCTGTAATCGAAGGAAACAACGGAGGTCGCACCGCTTGGCGCAAACAGACCCGACGCGAATCGCTCCGCCCAGTCGAACAGACACTGCGTCGGCGGCGGCTGGCATCCGGCCAGCGGCAGCCAGTTCGCCAGCGGGCCGACGTCTTGTTGGGCACCGCTTGGATCGACGTAGTAAACGTGGTTGTTCGCCGCAGAGATCTTCAGGTAGCTGTTCGTGTCCCTGTAGTAGCGATAGTGGTCAGGCGCGTTGTACTGAGTCACGACACCGGCAGGGGCAAACAGCCTCGGGTAATTGGTTTCGGCCCAATTCATCAGACAGTCGCCATTGCTGACTGGCATCGTGGCGACGTTGGGCACGGTCAACTCGGCAACGACCGGCAGATGGTCGGCGGCGTTGATGCAGGTTGGCTCGGTCAGTGGCCCACCCGCCAGGGGCAGACTGCCGGGTAGCCCTTCGTCGGCACAATCGTAGATCTGTGCCCGTGCACCCGCTGCAGCGATGGCGGGTGCGAGCAGGATGTAGTCGAGCGCGCGACCCGAGGCCGGGCGTGTTGCATCAGACCCATCCAACTGGCGTGCGGTCAACACACGGGCAGCCGTCTGCGGATACAGGAACGGGTCGTTGCGCAGACCCACACGGCTCATCAGCTCCGTGATGTCTGCACCGATGTCGAAGTTCTTGGGCAGTCCGTTCGGCGCTGTGGTGAAGCTCGCGGGCGTCATCGGCGCATCGCCGAGGTCGGCGTTCAGGTCACCGAATATGACGTAGCGCTCATCATTTTCCGCCACCGCTTCAATCAACTGAGTGATGCGATAGGACTCAAGCGCCCGGCGAAACTCGTCATCGTTGCCGTTTCCCGACTTTAGATGCGCGATGATCAGGCGCAGCGCATCGCCGCCACCCCTGTC
>JBATTL010000208.1:0-8462 GCA_049670525.1 Thiohalocapsa sp.
CTTCGGACTAATGCAATTCGCGATTTGGCACCGAATGTTCATCGATCAGCCAGGCGCCATACCCCTGCCGGACGAAGACCCGTTGGACTGGATCGCCAGCGATGCCTGAACCTCGCATGATCGGCACCCGTCCAATTCTGCGCTCGGACACGACCCTGTCGGCCGATTCCTCAAGCCTCGGAGGCTTGGAACCTGGGGCCACCCTAGCTCGGTCCGGCGCCTGTATCGGTTCACTGACCAGATCGTCGTCCGAAACGCGGGCGCTGCGGACGACAGGGCCCGCTTGCTACAATGAGCGATCTCACGGAAACGACGCGAGTGCGCATCGCCGGAAAACACGAGGACGACGCACCGTGACCACTTCGCCCGTCTGGTATCGACGTCGCCTGTACGGCGTCCCCGTTACCGCAATTGTCTTTTTCCTTGCCTTCGCAAGTCTGATGCTCGCTTTTCCGGGGATCGACCTCGCCCTGTCCAGACCTTTTTACACACCAGGCATGGGTTTCGAGGCCAATGGCAGGCGCTGGGAAAGGGTTCTTTATCACTCCATCGAACTGCTTATGGTGACGGTCAATCTGTCTCTCATAGGCCTTTGGCTGTTTAATCGCCGCGCTCGCCCCAGTCTCCTGAAGTTTAACGGCCGGAAACTACTTTTTTTGCTTTGCCTCCTCGCGCTGCTTCCGGGTCTGATCGTCAACCAAGTGCTGAAGGAGAACTGGGGTCGGGCGCGACCCGTGAACGTCGTCGAATTCGGCGGCGATCTGCGGTTCACACCGCCCTTCGTCACATCGGACCAGCAGGGCGGGTCCTTCAGCTCAGGGCACGCCGCCGCCGCCTTCTATCTGGTCGCAGTGGCGGCAATCCTCTTCGGCAGGCGATCCCGCTGGGTATTGGCAACCACAGTCTACGCGGTGCTAATCGGCCTCGTGCGCATCGCCGCGGGTGGGCACTATGCCAGCGACGTCCTGACCTCAGGGTTTTTAGTGCTTTTCGGCTACCTGATACTGCACCGTCTCTTCTTCGGCGACGACCACCCCGAGGCCGAGTGAACTGAATCGGCGGTCGACGCCAGCGCGCGCGAATCAACCCATCACGCTGCTCTGGCGTGAATCACAAAGCGCACGGATTTCCCTTCTATGCGAAGATTCGCGGTCATCGAGTCGTGCCGCTGTCCGGCGCGGATGGCACCATCATTGCGGAGCCGAACCATGGAGCGTTTCGCGTGAGAATAGGAAGCAATACCATCGCCGCCGCGGCGTTTTTTACGGTCCTGACGGCAGGCTGCAGCGGCACTCCGACAACGGTCGGAGCAGGCGGGGGTGACTCGCTGGAACGTATGGCGGTTGCTGGCGATTGGAACTCCATCGCCATCACCAGTGTCAGTTGCGGCACGCGCTCCAACGCCTGTGCCGATACCCATGCGACCAAGGGCGATGCCTGTCTGCGGCTTGCAATCCAGCAGCCCCAGAGCGCCTCATCCAAAGACTCGCGCATGCGCGAACTGCTGGATTGCGCCGAAGAGGGCTATCGCAAAGCGCTGGCGAAGCAACCATCCAAAACCGTGCCAAGCCGCGTCTCGTATCACGGCGGACTGTTGCTGACCCTGAGCGAGCGGCGCAATCGGCTCGACGACAGAGCCAAGGACAAGAAGCTGGATCGTGAGAACGAGAAACTCCTGATCGCCGCCCAGGACGCACGACGCGAAGTGCGTGGCAGCGCGCTGGGATTCCTGTATGGCGCGTCCGCCCACGTTTATCGCGCAGCTTTACGACCGCGAGGCCGCGATCGCTGCAATGACCTCCGCCAGGCCGACGCGATGTTGCAGCGTTCGCCGCCGCCGCCGCGGGAGCTGGTCGCCGAACAGGAACGCATTCGGTCACTTGCAAAACGGGAATTGCGCGCGAACGGCTGTTCCCGCATCGTACGTCGCTGATCGTGTCGATAGATCGGCTCCATCGAGGAGCAGCCGACGGCTGGCGCTGGCCCCTGGTCCTGATCCTCGCCCTGACTGCATGGCGGCTGCTGATCGCGGGCACCGTACCCGTTACCCAGGACGAGTCCTACTACTTCGACTGGGCGAGATCCCTGGCTTGGGGCTATTTCGACCACCCTCCTGGTGTGGCTCTTCTGGGCACCGGCACGCGGATAGCGCCTGGCTCGGCTTTCGCCGCGAGGCTCGGCACCGTCGTCGCGGGCGCTGTCACCTTGCTTATTCTGTGGCGTTTGTATCTTGCCAGTGGTCTGACGCGGCAGCGCGATCTGCTGTTGGCGCTGGTGCTCGCCGCGGGCACGCTACCGGGCATGCTCTCGGGTGTCATCACGACACCCGACAGCCTGCTCGCCCTTTTTTGGGCCCTCGCACTCCACGAGTCGCTTGCGGCGCTCAAGGGAAGACGCAGGCGATGGCTCGCGGCGGGCATCGCGACCGGATTGGGCCTGCTGGGCAAATACACGATGGCAATCATCGGGCCCGTCTTCGTTTGGGCCATATTCCTGGTTGATCCTCGAGCGCTGCGCTCACCTTGGCCCTACCTCGGCGGGCTGTTGGCGCTGCTTCTATTCCTCCCCCACATCCTGTGGAACGCCGAGAACGACTGGCTGACCATGCGCTTTCAATTCGGCCACGGTTTCTCCACGGACACCGGTTCGATCGAACTCGCGGCGGACCGGCTGCCCGCTCCCACCGGCCCGATGGCCTACACGCCACCTGAGGCAGAATCGATGTCCCCATCGGATCGACTCGCAAGCCTCGGAGGCTATCTGGGTAGTCAACTTGCGTTTTGGGGTCTACTCTTGCTCCCGCTGGCGGCGACGCTCTTCATCGGCGGCGGTCCCAGACGCATCACAGGCGACCTGAGGGCGTCGATCTCGGGTCCGGCGCGGGCCTTGTTAATCGCTGGGTTCCTGGTTCCGCTCTTGTTGTTCGGCGGCATAGCGCTTGTCAGCGAGGTGGAGGCCAATTGGTCAGCGCTGTACCTGACCTGCGCCGTGCCCATTGCTGCGGTCATCCTCCGCCCCCTATTCCGCTGGGCGATCCTGGCGGCCGCAATCAACCTGTTGCTGGTCAGCCTCTACGCCGTTCACGCCGCCACGGCCCTGCTGCCGCTGCCGGCTTCGGCGGACCGCATCATGCGCGAAACCCATGGCTACCCTGCCCTCGCGGACTACGCGGCAGAACTACCCGGACCTGTGTTTGCAGATCGCTATTCCTTCGCGGCGATGCTGAATTTCTATCGACCGGAACTCGCCGTCGCCCAGTGGCCGAATATCGCCCGTCCGTCGGAGTACAGCCGCGGTCAGGTCCAACCGTTACCTTCCTTGGAGGCGTTGCGAAACAGCGGTTTCTCGCTGGTCGCGTTCAAATTTTCGCCCCCGACAATCCCCGGCTTCCGTACCGTCGCGACCCGAACGCTGTTCGACTGCAAGCACCAGCCACTCAAGGTCGTCGAGGGACGAGCCGGATGGGACGCCGCCGGTTGTCCCGCGCCCTACCATGGTTGGCGCATCTACCAATACGTTCCGGAGAAGCGCGATTCGGGGGCCAAAGGCGACGGAACCGAGCCTGCACAATGATTCAGGTGGTATCAAAGCCTTCAACGCCCGCCGAGCGCCAGCGTTAGCGCCGCGCCCGCAGGTCGGACCTCAGTCTTAGCTCAAGGCTTCGGCAGCGTAACACCGGTCTGACCCTGATACTTTCCGCCGCGATCACTGTAAGAAGTCTCGCAGACCTCGTCGGACTCCAGAAACAGGATCTGCGCGACACCCTCATTGGCATAGACCTTCGCGGGCAAGGGCGTCGTGTTGGAGAACTCCAGGGTCACATGCCCTTCCCACTCCGGTTCGAGTGGGGTCACGTTGACGATGATCCCGCAACGGGCATACGTAGATTTTCCCAGGCAGATGGTCAGCACATTGCGCGGTATTCGGAAATATTCCACGGTGCGCGCCAGCGCAAAGGAATTTGGTGGGATGATGCAGACGTCGGACTTCAGATTGACGAAACTCGATGAGTCGAAGTTTTTTGGGTCCACCACGGCCGAGTTGATGTTGGTGAAGATCTTGAAGTCGTCCGCACAGCGTATGTCATAGCCGTAGCTTGAGGTGCCGTAGGAGATGACCCGCTCCCCGGCCTCTGATTCCCTGACCTGGCCAGAGATAAACGGCTCGATCATGCCCTGTTCGGCGGCCATGTGGCGAATCCAGCGGTCGGATTTGATGGACATGGGTGGCAACCTTGGAGGATGGCGGATAGTAACTGCGAATTATGCTCGAAAGCCTGTCGAGCCGTCAGATTTCAAGGCACGGGCGTCGCCGGCTCAGGCTGTCGACGCGCACGAACTCCAGGATGATGGCCAGCGGCGCCGCTTGGCTAGACTCATGGCCAAAAAACGACCACAGGGATCTCGCTCCCACGCCGCTGCCTTCGCAATACCGTCCGCGGAGCTGTCCCAGTGCTCAACGCTTCGCTTGGCTAGAACAACTCCTGTAGCAGCGACGACTGTGGCCGCTTCTTCGACTGCTTGACCTGCTGCGGATTGGCGCGACCCGGACCAACGACCTTCAGACGCACGCGCGCTACGCCCGACTTGATCATGCCTAGCCGATGCGCGGCTCCGCGGGACAGGTCGACGATGCGACCCTTCGCAAAGGGTCCGCGATCATTTATGGTCACAACGACGCTCTTTCGGTTGCGCAGATTAGTCACGCGCACTCGAGTGCCGAAGCGCAGAGACCGGTGCGCGGCTGTCATCGCGTTCTGGTTGAAGCGTTGACCACTCGCGGTCCGTCTGCCGTGAAAACCCTTGCCGTAATAGGACGCCATACCCTCCGCCGCGACGGCGCTTGTCGGCAGCAACAACAGTGCCCACAGCAGCCAACCGATTGCCAGGGCAGGAAAACCACCGATGCGGGCAAACTCAGCCACGACGCCGCACTAGAACATGCTTGGCCGGGGTTGGCCGGACGCCAGTCGGGCCGTGCCCTTTGGTAACCAAACGGTCGTGCCTGCCGGCACGGGCCTGGACCCATTGCGAACGGGCGCAAGCCAGGCATGATTGCGTGAAGTCAGCACCGAACGCGACACACGGTAGTGGCGGGAAAGGTCGTCAGCGGTGACGCTCGAGCGCAACACGATAGGCTGATCGGTTAGCGGCGGACGATAGCGTACACCCTCCGGAAAGTAGGTTTCGGCATTGCGTGCGACGTGCCGAGCGGCCAGAAACTCGGCGTAGAAGTTGCGCGAGGCGAAGCCGAAATAGCGTCCATCGTAGCTCGCAACCACACCGGAAATATCGTTGCCGTACTGGGCCTGCGCCCGCTTCATGCCACCCAAACCGTGGTTGTAAGACGTCAACGCGAGTGGCCAGTAGCGCAGCGATCGGTACGAGTTGTCCAGATAGCGAGCAGCGGCGTCCGCAGCGATGACCGGGTCAAGGCGCTCATCAACCGAAGAGCCGACGACCATGTACTGTCGCCCCGTGGAGCGGATGAATTGCCACATGCCCGACGCGCCAACACTCGAGCGGGCGTTGAGTTGGAACGAGGATTCTACGTGGGGCAGATAGGCGAGATCTTCCGGCAGGCCACGGCGCCGAAACACATCTCGGAATTTGGCGTCGTAGGCACCACTGATTTCAAGCCCGCGTCGGAAACGCTCCCGGACCCCGCGCTGACTTCGGACGCGGTCGCTGGCGCCGAATAACGCGCCGGGCCCGCCCTCCATCTCGATTTTTTGCTTGAGTTCCTTGTCGGAAGCCGACAGCGAACCGCCTTCCCGCACCCGTCGGTCGAGCGACCGCAGCCGACTGCTCCATTGATCCTTGAGCGCCCTTACATAGCCCTTCTGCGTCCGCGTGTAGCTCTCCTCAATCGGCCCCGGCAGACTGGCGACCTCGTAGATAAGCCCAAGATAGCGATCGTCGTGGATCACCACCTTACTGCGGCTCCACTTCGCATAGACGTTGCGCCAGAAGGTAACAGCGTCCTCCAAGCCGGCGGGAACCGGAAAGGTTTCGGAAGACTCGTAAGACGGCTCATCGCGATCCCCGCCGGCACAACCATGTAGTAGCAAAGCGACGGCGACCAAGGCAACGACGAGCATTCGGACCGAATTCGACATCTGGGCTCCAAAATCGCCATCCAGCCCGAGCTGCCGGGCCACGACACAATGCCGTCACTCTACTTGCCAAACCCCGAAAGGGTCAAAGCAAAAAACGCACCAAGAGTCACAACGAACGCCAAACTCTTACACGAGGATCGACGAAACTTGGCAGCCGAGGTTGGAGGCAAGCGCTCACTTGACGCATCGAAGACAGGGTTTGGGGTTGACTACGTCATGCGGCGAGGCGGGATGGTATGCGGATCATGGATACGAGACGCGTCCAGGGCGACTTCCTAGTTCGCACGGAAGCCGCGCTGAGACTCGGCAATCCGCAGAAGGATGTCACGGCCCCGGTCATCGGTTCCCCGGTAGCGCGTAACCAGAGTCCACTCCTCCGGCGACAACGGCGAGGTCTCATCCAAACAGAGCAGGTAGCTCGGTGTCATGCCTTCGAGGGCCTCCGCCAGTTCTTGCGCCTCCTCGATACCCATGCGGCGAATACCTTGCTCGTAGTTGCTGATTCGGGATTTGGACAAGGTCCTGGTGCGCGCCGCAAGCTCAGACAGACTGAGCTTCTGCACCGTGCGCGCCGACCGTAGACGGTGGCCGATCTTCTTGTTCAACGTCAGGCGACTTGGGATCACCTCGCCCGAAGCGGATTCATCCTCGCCAAGGGCTGACTCTTGCTCTGATTGATGCGGAATTACCAATTTCTTGCACACTTCTATTAGTTTACGGCCGCAGCCACGGCAACGGCGGATTTCCCGCCCACTGCGATGTCCCGGCACTAAGAACAGATGACCGATTTAAGAACGGCGATTCCCCGTCAGTCGGGTGCCGCAAGCGGTCAGCCCAGAAGGCCATTCTCCCAGCCACCGTCACCCCCGCGGAGATGTCGCGCGGTCTGCCCGGCATCCTCTGGAAATACCTCATCCAGGATCTCCTGGAACTTTTTGGTCTGGGGCGACAGGAATTTGCCTCTTCGCAGCACGATCCCATAGCTGCGACGCGGAAAAAACTGCTCCAACGGCACCTTACCCAGCGGTTCGTCACCAGTCAGACACACATCAGTGACGATGGAGATTCCCAGCCCCAGCATCACGTACTTCTTGATGACCTCCCAACCGCCGGCCTCCAGCGTGACCTTGTAGCTAAGATTCTGTTGCCGGAAAACAAGGTCCACCAGTCGCCATGTACTCAAGTGCCGTGGCGGAAGGATCAGCCCGAACTCGGCGATATCCGCGAGCGTCACGTCCTGCTTGTTCGCTAGCGGATGGTCCTCGGGCGTGATCAAGGTCGGACGATGCGTGACGACAGGTCGGTAGTTCACATCGTCCGGGACTTCCAACATCGATCCGACGGCGAGATCCACTTCGTCCGCTCGCAGCATCGCGAGCCCATCGCGACCGGTTACATTGTGCAGGCGCAGCTCAATTCCCGGATAGCGTTGCGCGAATCGACGCACGGGCTCGGGCAGGATATACAATATCGTCGATTCCCCCGCCGCAATGTCCAGGGTTCCCTGATCGATACGCCCGCAATGCACGGAAAAGGTCTCGTGGAGCTTGTCCATGCCCTCGACTAGGGGCTGGGCCAATTCGTACAGCAGCTCACCCTCGGGCGTAAGGCGAATCTTCGGCCCCCGGCGTTCGAACAAGACAGTATCCAGTTCCCGCTCCAATGCCTGTATCTGAAGCGACACCGTGGGTTGACTGAGAAAAATCTTCTCCGCGGCAGCGCTGACGCTGCCCGTTCGGGCCGCATGACAAAACGCCCGGAGTTGCTTCAGCCGGTTCTGCTTGTAATGGATCTGCTGGCCTGCGGCCATGGGCGCCGTGCTCCCAACTTGCGTCATGTTGCTCCCGCGCATGCGGGCGGGCGGTGGCACGTCCTTGGCCCATCGACCGACAGTGTACCCCCAAAACCGCGGTACGAACGTGGCGCCGGTCAATACGGACTGAGAATTATCATCATTTGGCGCCGGTGCCAGTATGCACATCGACACGGCTCAGCAACGCCGCCAAGGTCGCATACGCGAACGGATTCGACGCTGCGACCGGATTAAAAGCCAACAAGACGCGCTGTGCTCGATCACGCCAGTCCACATCCGGGTCGTTCAGCAACAATTCGAGCAGCACAGCATCAGGTGCCGGCAGGGCTGCATCCGGAATCGCCCATTGGCCAGGCATATCCGGCAACAGCGAATCTGCCGCGACTTGCCACAGCTCATCACGCCGAAAAAGCGCCCAGGCTCGTCGCGCAAGCTGTCGGGACAGCTCCGCCGCCGGCTTAGAGTCGCTCACTACACTCCAATCGCGCAGTCCTCGGGCGACGAAGGCATAGTCGGCCAGCGCCGCTTCAC
>JBATTL010000209.1:0-7365 GCA_049670525.1 Thiohalocapsa sp.
ATTGATCGCCACTTCGGCTTCGAGCAGCACTTCATCCGCGGCATCGCCAAGATGACCACCCGCGTCGGCTTGGCCATCGCGGTGATGATGGCCATGGCGCTTGGTCACATCCGCCAAGGCCGCCCCGAGCAGATGCGCTCATTGCTCCAGCCGATTCCGGCGACCGGCTAGACCCAGCCGCTCACGCCAGCACAGATCATCGGGGCGAGGCACCCGAGGCTGGTGCTTGCCCGTCAGTTGGTATTGATGGGAATGATTCTCATCTATACTCCCCGTCGACGCTGCCGAGCGCGTTGGTTGCCCGTTTGGACGCCCTGTCGTGCCGCTCCGCCGGTTGGGTTGCTCCCAGGCTGCACGCTCCGGGCCGCGGAAAAGCGCGACAGCGCAAATGTCTCGATACCAAGATAACCTTGCATATCTAAAACAAAACTTTTAATTTGCAAGGATAATACCTCGGATTGCCCGCCCGAAAATCGAAGCCGCTTTAGCATGCCAGGCTGCGGTAGCCCTCATCGGACCGCGCCAGGTTAGCAAGACGACCCTCGCCCACGAGATCGCCGGAACCCGGCCATCGATCTACCTGGACCTCGAAGCCACGTCGGACAGGGACAAGCTCTCCGACCCTGTGCTATTCCTGGACATGCATGCCGACAAGCTCATTATTCTCGATGAGATCCGCCGGGTCCCTGCCCTGTTCGAGGCACTCCGCGGGATCATCGACGCCGGCCGACGCGCAGATCATCGAACCGGGCGCTTCCTCTTCCTGGGATCGGCAACCATCGACCTGTTACGCCAGTCCGGAGAAAGCTTGGCCGGGCGAATCACCTATGTCGACCTCGCTCCGCTGACAGTTGACGAAGTCGATGCCGGCGACCTCCAGCGGCTTTGGCTGCGCGGCGGGTTCCCCGATAGCTTATTGGCAGCCACGGACGGTGACAGTCTTGACCTACGCGAGAGCTTCGTCCGCTCCTACCTGGAGCGCGATGTGCCCATGTTCGGACCACGTATCCCGGAAGAGACCCTAAGACGTTTATGGACCATGCTGGCACACAACCAGGGCACCCTGCTCAACGCATCTCGCTTGGCCTCCGGCCTGAGTGTCTCGTCCCCGACCGTCACCAGCTACATTGACTTACTGGTGGATCTGCTTTTGGTGCGTCGGCTACCGCCGTTCCATGCGAACGTCGGAAAACGTCTGGTCAAGTCCCCGAAGACCTACGTTCGGGATAGCGGTCTGACTCACGCACTGCTCAACATCGAGACCTTCGAGGATCTGCTCGGGCACCCCGTGTCCGGCCCGAGCTGGGAGGGCTTCGTCATCGAGAACCTGATCACGGCCGCGCCGAGTCGAGCGCTGTCCAGCTTTTACCGCTCGGCCTCCGGCGCCGAGATCGATCTACTCTTGGAGCTCGGAGGCAAACGGGGAACCTGGGCGATCGAGATCAAGCGCGGCCTTGCGGCCCAACCTCAGCGTGGCTTCTACAACGCGGTCGAGGACCTCCATCCAGCCAAGGCGTTCGTCGTGCTTGCAGGCGAGGACAGTTACCCGATATCGGAGAGCGTCGAAGCCGTCGGACTGCGGGAGATGATTGAATTGTTGAGCGGCACGGCGACGACCAAGAGCAGTTGATGCGGCAGCGGGGGCTGCCGCAGTGGGCAGATAGAGCAGGGGAGAGCACCCTGAGCATCGGTTGGACCCCGCAAGAAATTTCGCATGTGAAAAATCCCGCGGCCGAACTGGCGTTCAAGACCGTACAGGTAAAAACGGCGCTTCCGATCGCCCCGAAATTTTTCGCATGCGAAAAAATCGGAAGGAGGCGGACCAGCACGGATCGGCGTCAGATTTTCTCACTTCGGATTAAGGCGCTTGGATCAGGAATCCGTCATGTCCTGCCCACTTTCTTCATCCCGTGCGTCGGTCGCTTCCGCTCGGTCGGATCTCTCCTCGGCAATCTCCTCGCACATGGCCATGAACACTCGGTTGCTTTCCCCGTTCTCCCGGTAGTCGAGGATCATGGCAAGGACGGCCTCCCAGTGATCGTCGGACATCGAGCAGATATAGCCGAGGTCCACTGGCCACTCCCGCGAGTTGTAGAGATGCAGGGCGAGATTCTGGAGCGCTTGTGCGCCACCGTGATGAGCGCCGCGTATCCATTCGCTCCAAACCGGATGAAGGTACGGATTCATGTCAGTTTCCCCTGATGATGTCGGACTGGCAGAAGTGTCCAACATTGGACCGATCTTAGCGACCCTGGGCAGCTCGCTCGCGGTGCCTGTCGCGCGAGACGACGTTACGACCTGGCCGATCCTCGGGATTTGGGGTTGAGATCTCCCGAGATTCGAGTTGCGCTCGCGCCTGGTCATAGAGTTCTCGGAACCGAGCTTGATCCTCCGGGGGCAATCTCCCGAGGCGCTCTGTGGTGAACAATTCAACGACCTTTGCCGCGATCGGGTCGGCTCCGGCTTCGGGGCGTTGTCCTCGTTGAGTATCGTCCGATCTGTCCGATCGCGATAGCACGGTAACCGACCAGCTATTCCTCTCGGTCTCTTTGGTCACATGATCGACCCCGTTGCCTTGCTGATCTTTGACTGGCTCTTGGATCTGGACGCGCTGCCTGCCCAAGCGGGCAAGCTGGACCTGATCGCCGACCTCGGCGCTGACCTCATCCAAGGCTCTTTCAAGATCCAATCCCCAGTGGGTCGTCACATTGCCGTGTCGCTTCGCAACGAGACGAAGTAGCTCGGCGAGTTCTCTTGCTGGTTCTGATAGGGGGCAGGGCCGTGATCTATAAGGATGCCGGCAAGCGGATCGGTAGTACGGTCCCGCTATCGACCGTTCAAACGGGCGTCGGACAGGTCTCCTCGATGGGGGCGCGAAGACGTTTCTTGCTCCAGCACAGCGCGTTCGCCGGCGCTTGGCGAGTAACGGTCCACGGAGAGGCCGCGCTTTGCCGCTGCGGCCCAGACCACACGTCGAGAGTCTTTCGAGCCTTTTACCTCCAGAGCAGACCAACCGTGGGCCTCGGCCATCTCGACCATCGCCGTGGCCACGCTGACAGAGCTATCGTGAGCGCGGAAGGTCTCGCAGCGAGTTTGGAAGGCCAGCTTGTCCGGCGTCTGTCGATAAAAGAACGCGTCGCCGGACCGCACGAAGTGGCGACGGACGAACTCCGGGAGTTGGTCGTCGGAGACCTTCGCTCTTGAATCTCCCGGGGCATCGGTGTGGAACGTGGACATGGGAGCAGGGGAGGGGGCATTGATGGAGGTATTCTCGCGAGCGCGATCCTGAGAGATCCCGTTGTGCTCAACGCCGGAATCTTCCGACGGAATAGGTGAGGCTGACGTCTGTGGGGAAGACTGAGTCCAATCTGATCGCATAGCGTCTGAAACATCCCTCGGCACGAGTTCCTGGAGTATCCGACTCACAGGTCCGTTGTCGGATGCGGCTGCCTGTTTCAGAGCAACTCGAAAACCGGGGTCGAGCGTGGCATACATCTTGTCCGGAGCATCATGGCGGACTCTCAGCGCATCCCAATCCACATCCGAAAGAAAGTCCTCAAGACGATAAAGCTCGTCGCCCTGAAGAGAGGAGGGAAGATCGGGAGGCAGGGCCTCACCGAAGTTAGTCCGCCACTGGCGCCGGAGCGCGGGCCGGTTGTTCCGATCCGCGAGCGAGGTGACGCGGCGGGTCAGACGTGGCTCATCTGAATCGCGGAGGTGCAACTCCACGACAGCGTCTTCAAAGTATTCTGCTTGGTCCAACTGGAGCCGAGCAGCCTGTTGCCAGGCATCCCTCGGGTTGTTGAATGTCTTGGCTTCGGAAGGATCGTCTGTCCAGGTGTCGTCTACGTGCCAGAATGCTCCGCTTTCAGAACCGAGAACGATGTTTTGAGTGCTGGTCATGGATGTCTCCGCAAAAAGGCGGGAGAGATACCATGAAAGAAGCTTGCTAAACATATCGAAACACGCCGCCTCTATACCATTTCCCGCCAAACGAGCGTGTGGGATACTGCGCGTGCGATTCTGGTAAGCGATCGAAACTGTCTGGAGGAAGTTCCGACGCAACTGGGCGAGGAGATAAAAGCAGTTTATGACCCCGACTCTTTTTCCTACTGCCTTGTGTCGCTTTCTGATGGAGATGAGCTTGGATTTGTGTGACGTTCGTGCTTGGTGGGGTTTGCCGACGTGAGGAGGCGATGGGATGTCCGTAGCCGGAGGCTAGGACTCCTTAGCAAGGGCACAGGAAGTGCCCGCAAGGCCGCCGTAGGCGGGGCGGAGCCATGGATGGCGGAGGGTAGGTGCGCGTTAGCGCGAAAATCGACTTTTTTGCCTGTTTTGGTGAAAAGTTATTCACAGGCACGGCGCTTTTTTCTTGTTTATATCGTGTTTTTCCTTGTTTGTAAGAGGCTGTAACGCTTTTAAAAACAGTATGATAGAACGGCTTCGTGCTACAGATTTATGGTGTACTGCTACAAATTTACGGTTACGAGCCTACAGCTTTATGGTCTTCTGCTACAGAAATATGGTGCTATCCACAGACACCCCTCCTTATTGCTACAGATTTATGGTCGGGGGTTCGAGGACGGACCTGAGACTCTGATTTGCTACAGATTTATGGTTGCGACCCAGACCGCCCGCTTCTGCTACAAAAATATGGTCTGCCTGGTTCTGCTACAGATTTATGGTGCGAGTCTCAAGGATGCGTTCTGCTACAGATTTATGGTTGTCAAAGGCGTGTCCCATTGCGACTACATCGTTTGCACAATGAAGCACTTTAGGAATATGCTACATATTTTCCATCAGTAGCAGAGCGATTTATGGACCGACCGCGCTCGATCACGGTAAAGGCCGATGGCAACTCCATCGTCACCAAGGCCAATGCCTTGATCGAGGCGTCCTACAACCTGACGCTCAATGAGCAACGCATCATCCTGGCCTGTGCCGCGAAGCTTGACGGCCGCAAGCCGATGCCGCGCGAGGCGGTCTTCGTGCTGGACGTGGACGAGTTTGTCGAGCTGTTCGGCAGCGATCCCAAGAACGCCTATGCCGAGATGGAAGAGGCCGCGAGCAAGCTCTACGAGCGTGACATCCGGCGCATTGAGGGAAAGACACGCAAACGCCTGCGCTGGGTCTACATGGCCGAGTACCGGAAGGGGGAGGGCAGGGTCAAGCTCGGCTTCTCACCCGAGATCGCACCCTACCTGACCATGCTCCACAAGCGCTTCACCAGCTACAGGCTGGAAGAAGTGGCCAGCCTGCGCAGCACCTACGCTATCCGCTTATTCGAGATGCTCGCCCAGTACTCTGACACAGGGCTCTTCGTGACCACGGTCGCTGACTTCAAGCAACGCCTTGCCATTGAGGACAAGTATGACCGCTTCTCGAATCTGAAAGCCCGCGTGATAGAGCCCGCGGTCAAGGACCTGCTGGCAAAGACCTCGCTTGAGATCAGCTGGAAGGGGATGAAGAAGGGGAAGGCCGTGGATCGGCTGGAGTTCCGGTTCGAGGAAAAGTCCCAGATGCAGCTCGACATCTGAGTGGGAAGGGCACGCGAAGCCATGTCATCAACTATCCTGGCAACAGCCGGACGTATCGTCCACCGACTGATCGAGCGCCACGGTCTTGAGGCCGACGCGATGTTCCTTTCGGCCGGCCTTGATCCAGAAAAGCTCAACGATCCGCAGGCCCGATACCCCTTGGATCGCAGCCGAGAGCTTTGGCGCCAAGTCAATGAACAGATCCGAGACCCATGTTGGGGATTAACCGCGGGCGAGCTGTGGCGACCGACCGACTTCCACGCCCTAGGCTATGCCTGCCTTGCTTCCGAAACCCTGGAATCCGCCCTCAAGCGGATGGAGCGCTACATTCGGGTCGTGATCCAAGGCTGGTCGGTGCAGAGCAGCATCAGGGACGATGACTTCTGTATGACCCACCTGATCCCTACCGACGTGGCGGATCCTCCAGCGAACCCGGATGCGCGCCTGTCCATCAGCTTCCGCATGTGCCGAGAGGTCTACGGACAGGAGTTCCGATTCCGCGATGTGCGATTGGCGCATCCCTGGCAGGCGTGCGGTTACGAGGACTTCTTCGGCTGCCCGGTCCGCTACGACGCCGATTACACGGGCTTCACGATACCGCTTGACGTGGTGCGTCGGCCGCTTCCAGCGAAGAATCGCGACCTGGCGCGAACAAACGACCGCATTCTTCAGGATCTCGAACGTCGCCTGCTCGATGGCTCGATGCTGGGACGGGTGAAAAACGCCATCCTGGACAGTCTTCCCGACGGCAAACCCAGCGCCCAAGGTATCGCCCGAAAGCTCGCCGTCTCGCCGCGGACCTTGCAGCGAAAGCTGCAAGAGGAGGGGACCACCTTTCAGACTTTGCTCGATGTCGTCCGCAAGGAACTCGCGGAACACTACATCCATAGCGGCGAGTACGACCTACAGACGGTCACCTACCTTACTGGCTTCGCAAACCCTCCAGCCTTCTCTCGGGCCTACAAAAAGTGGACGAGCCGCAGTCCCAGCGAGGATCGCGAGGCGGGCCGTGACTAGATCCTGACCGCCGCCGTCGAAAAATGGCGCGATATGGTACCCGAGAGGCGCGAACGGATATTCGAATTTGCTTAAACACCTGTTAGATTTCCATCCCGTCGATACAACCTGTTCACGACAAGATGGCATCAACCTGACATGGCGTGGATATGGATCTGATAACACTGATCGCGACCTGTGCTCCCATGGTGGCCTCCATCACCATGAAGGCCATCGTGCTCGAAGAGAGTAGGGGCCACCCCTACGCCATCCACGACGGCAAGACCCATCGGGCGATTTTTCCGAAGACCCGCGAGGAAGCGATCTCTACCGCTCGGCGCCTAGTCGTCGCGGGTCACCGTATCGACGCGGGTCTGGCCCAGATCAACAGCGAGAACTGGAGGTGGCTCGGTCTCTCTCCCGAGACCGTCTTCGATCCTTGCACCAACCTCGCCGCCGGTGAGCGAGTCCTCATCGACGCCTATGCCCGTGCGCCATTCTCGGGGTCGTTTGCAGGAGGGGCGAGATGACACCCTAAGTGTAGCGGCTCGCGAACATAAACCGTCGGGCTCGCCAACAGCACCCGGAACGGGCTCACGCTCGCTGACAATGAGCCGCGTCTCGGGCTCATGCTCCGTGATAATGGGCTCGTAGTCACTGACTGGGGCTCGCCAACTGCGACCTTCGGCTCACGATCGCTGCAAACGGGATCTCAACAGGAGCGAAGCTGCTATGAGGTGCCACAGAAGGAGATGCTGATGCTTCGGTGGCCGCGAGCGGGACAGATTCAGCGCCCGCAACAAACCTTGTACTTCTTTCCGCTACCGCAGGG
>JBATTL010000210.1:0-5523 GCA_049670525.1 Thiohalocapsa sp.
GTTCGATGCTGCGCTCCGCGGGCATGCCCCTGGGATAGAACTCGGCGCGACTGGAGAGTGCCGCCCCCTGAGACGCGGCAACCGCCAGGCGCAGCAGCCGGTGGTTGCTCAGCTGATGACTCAACTGGGAAATGGAGTCCGGGGCGGTCACAGCGCGGATGCGTTCCAACGCCCGCACCGGAGACAGCAGGGGTTGCTGCTCGGCGCATTCGTCCGCCAGTTGGCCGAGGGCCTCGGCGTAGTCGGCCAGCTCCTCGCCTCGGCCTTCGGTGTTGTCCGCGATGAGGATGCGTTTGCCGCAGCGACGCAGAATCCACCGTGCCTCCTGTCGGACGAGCTCGGTCTCGACGGCGGCACGCACCACTGCCTGAGCCCAGCGCTCCCGCAGCGGCGAGAGTTGCACCGAGCCCCGACGCAGCAGGACGATTTCTGCCAGCTCCATGGCCGTCATCACCCCACCTTGATCCGCAAGCAGCTTAGTGATGTCGTGGCGCAACTGGGTGATGAATTTGTTCTTGCCCCATTGCGCCAGCACGCGCGCCTGAAGGTCGCGGGCATCTCCGGAGTCCATGCCAATCTCTGCGCCAAGGCTGACCAGGGTGGGCCAATGGACATTGAGGCTACCCTTGGGCATGTCGCTGTCGAGACGGCCCAGGTATTCGTTCAAGAAGCTGTGACGAGCCTGATCGGTCGCCTTGGTCACCTTGGGCATGACGCCACGAAACAGCTGATCGACACTGACGTGCAGGCCATCGCCGTTGGCTCGCGGCCCATCGGCGGGTTGGCCACCAAGGCGCGATTGCAATTGTGCGATCAGATCGGAAAGCTCACGCCGCGTCTGTGTACCGACACCGGTCATGCGCACCAGCTCGTTGCGGGGCAGTCGAATCAGCGCATCCACGGTGTTGATGCCAAGGCGGCTCAGGGTATCCAGTGCCTGGGCCGAAAGGGGTAGCAGGCCAATCTGGGTATCCAGTTGCGCCTCGCTGACAAGACAACGCGGGGTTGCCGTGGCTTCGTCGGGGTGATCGGTCGTCTCTTTTTGCGCTTGCAGGAAGATCTGGCGCCAGGCACGACGCATATCTTCCGCATTGCCGAAACGCGCCTTGACGTCCCTGGCGAGGGCCTTGCGAAAAAATCCGACCATGACGTCCCGCACGCCGGGATCGAAGATCGCGGATTCGATCTCGAGGGAACCCTCGATCAGCGGTGGCAGGCCCTCGCTCGCGGCCCAGACCGGCAGGGTGCCCGTTGCCATCTCGTAGAGCGTCAATGCGGTCGCGAACCGTTCCGCGTAGTCGTCCCAACGTCGACGACCAGGGTCGCGGATGAAGGGGTCCAGATAGGCCAAGGTGCCGGCGGTGAAATTGTCGGCACTGATGTTCGACAGTGAGAAATCGAACAGCACCAGATGCAATTGGCGGCCCTGCTTCATCAGGCCGATGTTCTCGGGCTTGATGTCGCGGTGGGAGATGCCTTTCTCTTCAAGGTGACAAATAGCGCTCAGGAGGTCGTCGCCGAACCGCTCCAGCAGCTCCAGCTGGATGGCGCCCCTTTCGCGTAATCGACGCGCCAGGGTGCCTTCGACGGCGTAGTCGATGATCAGCCCCGTATGGCCGATAAACTCCCGCGTCTCATGGTAGGCGATGATGGACTGATGCCTGAGCTTTCGTAGCGCCTCGCCCTCGACTCGCAGGCGCTTGTTGTGTTCGACATCGGCGGCCAGTTTGAGCACCCGTTCCTGTCCTTGGTGCTGGACGACGAAGGCGACCGAGCTGGCTCCGCGCCCAAGGCGCTTGGTCACCAGGATGCCACCATCGAAGGTATCTCCCGGACGCGCCTCGGTGGGGTTGTCCTGCCGTTGGGTGTCGGGGCGAGTGATTTCGTCCTCGACCAGAGACAGGTAGTCCATGAACTCGCTGACCGAACCGATGCGGCTGCCCGTACTCGGATGCGTGGCGTACTGAATGAGATCCTGCAGGTCTTTTCCGGCGCCATTGAGCTCGTCGGTGATCTGTAGACCTGTGCCACGGCTGAGTTTGTCCTGCAGCTCCAGGTCTGATTCGGCGGGCGGCTTGCCGGAAAGGAGTAGGTAGGCGACCGCACCCAGGGAGAAAATATCCAGATAGACGCTGTCGGTGTCGGTCTGCGAATGGGCCTCCAGCGCGAGATAAGGCCCCGCCTCTTCCTGAATGACGCGGCTCATGTGACTGAGAACCGTGACCTGCTGCGTCCCAGATTCAAACGTGCGCTTGGCGGTGGCCTAGTTGCCGATCTTGATGGACAAACCGCCCTCTGCGTCTGTTCTGACGTAGATGCTTTGCGGGCTCAAGGCGCGATGATAGAGGCGCCGACCATGGGCGAACTGCACGGTCTCGGCAATCTGCCGCATCAGCGCCAGTGCATCCAGGATATCGAGACGCTGATTGTCTCCAAGTCCGATAAGAAAGTGATCCAGTCGGACGGCGGACGGATCATGCTCATACACCAGCGCCGGCCCCTGGTCGTGCTGCTGGTAGTCGCGCGCGTGCAGGATGCCGGGGTGCTCGATCCCTTCGAGTAGACGAAACTCCAGCTTGGCGGCCTTTTGCAGAGTTTGCGCCTCGTCCTCTGACTTGCCGGAGGAAAGATAGATGCGGATGCGCCGGTGTATGCCCGTCTCGGAGTGTGTCGCCAGCCAGTCCTGAAAATGATCCGCCTCGTCCAATACTTCGTTCAGCTCGTAGAGGCCGACGCGCCTGGAACGCACGGACTCCTTGATGCCCGCCTCTTCCAACGCACGGGAAACCGCCTTCGACGTGGGGCGATCGAGCTTCTTGTGCGTCCAACGGGCGTCGACCTGGAGCAGCTCATCCAGGACGTTGTTGCGCGTACAGACCTGCAGCCTCGCAGGACCTTGCAGCTTGTTGACCACGTTCTCGGCCGATAGAAAGACGAGCGTGTTGATGAACGGGATGCGTTCTTTCCCCTTAAGGGCAGAGCGCTGACACTTGAGCAGGGAAGCAAGCTTCTTGGCCTTACGGTCTGTCAGCAGTCGCGGGTTATCGAAAACCTTGCGCCGGCCATCGTGAGTCCAGACCCAGCTACCCGCATCGCCGCTGATCTCGCCGGGATGGGATTTGATTTCAACCAGATACAACCCCTTGGGGGTGAGGACGAGCAGATCCACCTCGTTGATCGAACCGTCCTGGGCGATAAACTCGAAATTTGCCCAGGCGCGATAGGGCTCGTGATCCGGCAACTGGTCCTTCAGGTACGCCAACGCCTCCCGCTCCCAGGAGAAGTCGGACGGGGTAATCTGTTTCCAAAGCTTGTCCATCACTCCTCGCCGTCCCAGGGTTCCGCCCCCGTCTTGCGACATAGCGCATCGGGGGCGTCTGTGTTTGCTTTGTAACCCATTAAATTATCGATTTTGGTGAGCGTGGACCGCGAGCTTCCGGTTTCCCGCCTCGCATGATTGAGCGCGATGCGTTTTCCCAATCTGGAACGATCTTCCATCCTAAAGCCGTTTCAAAAGGACGCCGATCATTCTCCAGGCCCCATTTTCCATGCAATCGGCGAAGATTGACGCAACAGTACATGCCGTGGGCGCACCTCAGGCCACAGACTGATGATAAAGCGGTTCCGTTCGAAAACCGTTGACTTGATGCGTCAATTTCTTGACTGACTTCGCCAATCGTCAGCGAAACAGTGACGATCGATCAGGATATGGCTGTAGCGGTCGAGGATTTGGGATGCCATCGTCCGAAGCAGCGAAAATTCTTCCGCCGGTTAGAGGGCAGTTCGACGGTGCCCCGGAGGGCAGATGCGACGTTGACGCGGGAGAGCTTCGGGCGTGCCAATCTTGCTCGGCCATTCAGAGGAGTGGATGGACCACGCCGCCTTCGTGCTGCTGGGAACCGGTGGCGTGTTGCTGCAGCAGCTCTTACGGTTGCGTGCGATGATTTCCTCTGAATCTCGGCAGAACCCTAACCTGAATTGGCGTATTGGTAGCCCGCGCAGATAGCGTTCCACCGTCTTTGTAAGAGCTTGATATAAGAAAAAGGGGGAAGGGTTTCCCCTTCCCCCCATGCCTCCCAGTATTATCGGGAGGTGTCTGTGGGATTGTCGCGATTTGCGATTTCCAGCAGTCCCTTTGGAGTCGCTGGAAAATTGCCGGACGAGACGGCGTGCTGCCGACCTATGAGCTGGGTATGATCACCGTGTCAATGACATGAATGACGCCGTTGCTGGCCTCGATGTCGGTCATGACAATGTTTGCACCGTCTACCTTGACACCGTCGCTGGTATCGATCGTGATGCTACTACCCTGAACACTGGTCGCGCTGTCCAGCCCGACCACATCCGCCGCCATCACCCTGCCGGCCACGACATGATAGGTGAGGACGGCAATGAGGGCGTCCTTGTCCAAGAGCAACGCGTCCAGCTGCTCCTTCGGAATCTTCGCAAATGCCTCGTCGCTCGGCGCGAAAACCGTGAATGGACCTTCACCTTTCAGCGTTTCTACGAGGCCGGCGGCCTTAACGGCAGCGACAAGCGTATCAAAACTGCCTGCGCTCACGGCGACGTCGACGATATCGCCGCTCGCGCCGCCATCATCCGCGGTCATTCCTGTCTTGACGACCTGCGGCGCCTGCGCACCCCAGTACATCGCCGGGCGGATTGGCAAGTGCTGCATTGAAGATGCGGCGTACGGCGTGCGGCTGGGCATGAGCGCGCCGGGTTGCTGCATCGCGCCAGCGTTGAAGTCGGGGTTTCCGTGGGCGGCGTTCACTCGGCCACAGCCATCGCCAGCCACGGCGTTTTTGATGGAGGCCGCGTTCAAGCCGAGGCCAAGCATTATGGCGGTGGCGACGGTTGCGTTGCGAATCGACATGTTAGAACCTCTTGAGATTGGACCAGACGAAAATCGGTCAAGGTGGCGAAAGATGCTTAACCGCGTAGACAAAGTCTGTTCAATTATCCAAAACGCAATGGTCACTTGATGTTCTGCCCCAGATTTTTACCGCGGGGTTTTTTCGGAAGTCCGACGGCGGTGTTCGGGGCACGCACCCCGTCGTGTCGATCAGCGCGCCTTTCCGCAGTGGCTGTCGACTTGCGTTCAGCGGCGGCGGCCAGATGTCGCAGCGACCAAAATGCCGTCCGGCCGACCCACCGTCATTGAAACGATTCCGATTCATGAAGGCCATCCCTACCGGAGGCGTCTTCCTCGCCTGTTTTGGCACCGCGATCGACCAAGCTGTGGCCACGGCACTCGTTGATCCCGACCTAGCTGATCTGGCGACCGGATACGAGCTGGCAGACAGACGCGGCGCCTTCACCTTATCCACAACGCTCTAGCTGCCGCCCGTTCAACGCGACGAGTGCGCATCAGCAGGTGAGGTGCAGGGCGGCGACAGCCAATTCGCTCTCCTGGCGCAGCCGGTTGGGCACTTTCGCCGCGTCGCGGGTACTCTCGACCTCGACCTCAATGCCCAAGCGCCGCGGGAAAATCGAGGGTGGTTTCGCCGACATGCATATGCC
>JBATTL010000211.1:0-5212 GCA_049670525.1 Thiohalocapsa sp.
CGCGCCGTCAGTCTCGAAGGTCGTGTTCTTATTGGCGAAGCCCATGGTCCAGGTGCTGTCGGGATAGATCTCCGCGCCAGCGATGCGTGGAGCGTAGGTGATGACGCGCGCGGTGGCGTTGGCGATGGTGCCGGCCTCGGTCAGCAGCTTCTTCATCCGGTCGTCGGGATCGAACTTCTGGCCCTTGACGATGCCGATGGAGGCGATGGCGCCGCGCAGCTCCGGGCCGATGGCGTCGATCGGTTCGCGTTGGATGATCGCGTCGAGGATCTCGTAGTAGCCCATGTCGTTGGGGAAGACGGTGTTGAAGGCCTTGCCGGACATGTCGACGAACTCGGTCGGGGCCGGGTTGTCGGCGTCCTTCAACGGATAGATGTTCAGCCCGTCGGTGATGTTCTTGACCGCCGGTTCCAGCCCGTCCTTGATCGAGCCGCGCAGAAACAGGAAGTTGCGGTTGGTGGATGGCTTGAGCAGGAAGTACCCGTCGGGCAGATCGCCGGAATAGCCCGGTGGCAGCACGAGGTATTTGCCGCCCTTGCCCTTGTCCGGCCCGGTGATGCCAATGTTGCCGACGATCCGCTGCCAGCTGTCGTCGAGGAAGCCGAGCATGCCCGGAGGCACCTCGATGACCGTCGGCCCGTCGGTCTCAAGATCGGTGCCGGAATAGGCATAGAGCGTCGAGGTGTTGGCCGTGACCACGAGGGTCTGCGAGTCCATCAGCTGCTCGAAGATCGCGACCTTGTTGGACGCGTCGGCGCCTTGCTTGGCCAGTCCATCGAGCACGCTGTTGATCGACACGGCGCCGATGTTATCGAGGAACACCTCGACCCCGCGCATCCGGTCGAGGTTGTCGTAGACGGTTGTGACCGTATCACCGGTCGGCACGCCGTCGAAGAACTCCAGCGTGCCGATGGGGGTCTCGACCTTGTCGGGGATCGAGAGCGAGTCGAGCGTCTCCTGGGAGACTTCGGCCTGCACTGTCGCCGAGAAGGCGACGGCGAGGACGAGTGTGCTGGCGAACGTCTTGCGGATCATGACCGCTCCTTTCGTATGGGGTGTCATTGGACCAGTTCCACCTCGCTCGGCCGCCAGGACTTATCGAAGAAGGGCTCTTTCGGGCTGTAGAGGCGCAGGATGGTCCACCAGTTCTTGTTGGGCATGGTCTGGATCCAGTTGCCCCGGGCAACGCCCTCGGGCTGTTCGGGGGCGAACCAGATGGTGGTGGTGCCGTCTTCGGCGGCCTCGGCGGCGGGCGAGGGATAGCTCTGGCTGCCGGCACGGGGGTACTGTTGCGGCGTCACCAGCATCGAGCGGGTCTGGGTGTCGTAGACGGTGAAGGACCAGAAGTTCTCTTCCGGGATGTCCTTGGGCAGCGTCACCTTGTAGGTCTTGGCGCCGTCGAGCCAGTTCTTGTCGGCGTCCTGGGTGGTCAGCAGGTATTGCGAGCCGATGCCGGTCAGGCGCATCGCCATGGCCGGGGTGATGCCGATATAGCCGTACATGAAGGACGTGCGCGCGTTGAGCTGGCGGTAGCCGGTGGGCGGGAACGGCTTGGCCCCGTCCTTGGTGATCTCCGGGATCGGCGTTTCGAACTGATAGCCGCTGGCAAAGAGCATGTTGCTCCATGCCGAGCCCTCGTAATAGAACCACGACGGATCCCGCGCGGCGATCTGCAGGCTGCGCGCGGTGGCATTGCCGACCGCCAGCGCGTCCTCCAGGATCGTCTTCATCCGCTCATCGGGCGCGAATTCCTGCCCCTTGACGATGCCGATGGCAGCGAGCGGGCCCATCAATTCGGGATCGAGCGTGCCGGTTGGCTCTTCCTGCACGATATCGTTGAGGATCTCGTAGAAGCTCCAGTCGCTGGGTGGGATGGTGTTCATCGGCTTGCCGCTGGCCTCGTGAAACACCGTCTCGGGCGGCGCCTTGACCTGCCCCAGCGTTGCGTCGCCGGCCAGGAATTCGGCGATCGGCGTGCCCTCGCCACCCAGTTCGTAGGGGTAGATCTTGGTATGCGCCTTGATCGCGTCGGCGGCGGGTTTGGGATCGCTCTTGTTTTCCAGGAACATCCGCCCGAACCACCAGACGATGTTGGTGCGCGCATGGGCGACGTAGTAGCCGCCCTCAGGCAGCACGCCGTCATAACCCGGCGGCACGATCAGGTAGCGGCCACCCATCCCCCGATCCGGTCCTGGCAGACCGGTATCGGTGACCCAACGCTGCCAGTGATCATCGACAGCGCCCAGCACCTTGGGCGGCACCTCCAGCACCATCGGTCCGTCGGACAAGTCGAGAAAGGCCATCACATAGACGGTGTCGGCATTGGCCGTCAGCATCAGGGTTTCGGCGCCCAGCAGATCGGACCAGACCACGACCTCGTTATCCTTGGCCCCGAAATCGTGGAAGCCCCGCCGGATCGCTTCGATGCTAACGCCCTGGAACGTGTCAGTGAAGGCCCGGACCGCATGGCTGAAATCGAGATGGTCATAGACCGTCTTGAGCGTCGCCGCATCCGGCAGACCGTCCTGGAAGGTCAGCGTGCCGATGCTCGTCTCGACGCTGTCGGGCGTCGAGATCGCCTGGACCGTCTCCTCGGAGACCTGGGCCAGGACCGGGGTCGTCAGGATCAGCCCCATGGCGAGGCTGGCGCTCAGTGTCATTCGCATCATTGATCTACCTCATCGGGGAAGGGTCGGTCGGGCAGACGCCCGACCGGTGTGCAAAGCGACGGGTGCGTCTATTCGACCAGTTCGATCTCGCTCGGGCGCCAGGACTTGTCGAAGAACGACGGCATCGGGCTGTAGAGGCGCAGGATGTTGAAGTAGCCCTTCTCCGGATCGGTCTGGATCCAGTTTCCGTCGGCCACGCCTTCCGGCTTCTCGGGCGCGAAATAGACGATTGTCGAGCCGTCCTCTTCGGCCACTGCAGCCGGAGTCGGATAGCTCTGGCTGCCGGCGCGCGGATACTTCTGCGGCGTGGCCAGCATCGATCGGGTCTGGTTGTCGTAGAGCGTAAAGGACCAGAACGCCTTGGCCGGAATGTCGTTCGGCAATGTCACCTTGTAGGTCTTGGCACCGTCATAGGCGTCGCCATTCGCGTCGAGGAAGTTCATCAGGTATTGCGAACCGACCTCGGGGATCTGCATGATCATCCCCGGGCTGTCGAGCGTATAAGCGTAGTAGAAGGCGGTGCGGGAATCGAGCGTTCTGGCGCCGGTCGGCGGCAGCGGCTTGAACATTCCGTCTTCGAAGGCAGGCGGTGGCGTTTCGAAGAATGCGCCACCTTCCCACAGCAGATTGGTCCAGTAGGAGCCCTCGTAATAGGCCCATTCGGGGTGCTTCTCGAGCGCCTGCCATTGCAGCGCACGCCCGACACCTTGCCCGACCGCGGCGGCATCGGTAAGGATCTTCTTCATCCGGTCGTCGGGCGCGAAGTCCTTGCCGTGGACGATACCGATGGCGGCGAGTTGGCCTGCGAGTTCCACGTCATAGCTCGTGGCCGGCTCGTTCTGGACGTTTTCGTTGATCCACTCGAAAACCTCATAGTCGCTGGGCGGGATGGTGTTGAACGACATGCCGCTGGTATTGATGAACTTCGTCTCGGGGATCGTCGGTTCACCGGCGAGCTTGACGGTCCCTTCCAGCGCCTCGGCAATCGGCGTGCCGAAGCTGCCGGCGGCATAGGGATAAATCTTGAGGTTGTCTTTGATGTTCTTGACCGCCGGCGCTGGATCGTTCCCGTCGGCGATGAAGGCGCGCAAAGCATAGAGGACCGTGTTGGTCTTGGCATGGGCGACGAAGTATCCGCCCTCGGGCAGCGGTCCGTCGTAATCCGGGCCGACGATCAGGTACTTGCCGCCCAGGCCCCGGTCGGGGCCGGGCCGGCCGATGTCGATGACCCAGGAGAACCACATGTCGTTGATGGCCCCCAGCCCGCCCGACGGCTGGTCGATCACGACCGGCCCGTCAGAAAGGTCGATATAGCCCAGGTAATAGATCGTGTCGGCATTGGCCGTCAGGAACAGCGAGTTGGCGTCCATCAACTGTTCGAAGATGATGATGTCGCCGCTTTTGGCGCCCGCGGCCTGAAAGCCCTTGACCAGGCCGAGCGCCGAGGCCCCGCGGAAAGTGTTGTTGTAGACGTTGAGCGCGCGCGTGAAGTCGAGCGTGTCGAAGACCTTCTGGGCGGTATCCGCGCTTGGCACGCCGTCGCTGAACTCCAGCTTGCCGATACGGGTGTCGATCGAATCCGGCGCCGACAGGGACTGGACCGTCGCGGCGTTCACCCGTGGGCTTGGATCTGGGGTCGCATCGGCACCAGCCTCCGGCGCGGCCTTCGCGGCGCCCGCCGCGGCCAGCACCAGCTGGTCGCCGGGATGGATCAGGTCCGACTCGAGCTTGTTCTCTGTCTTCAGGGTCTGAAGCGGAACCCCGAAGCGCTCTGCGATCGCGCTCAGGTCGTCTCCGGCGGCAACCGCATAGGTGGCCGTCGCACTGTCATGCTCGCCGCGAGCATTTTTGCGCGGTCCCTGGTCGGCGGCCTGCGCGCTGCCAATGGCCAAGCAAGTCATCAGCGTCAGGGTCGCGGAGGCGGTTGTGAGCCGACTGATCAGGGGCGATTTGAGTTCTGAGGATTGATCGAGCTGCATGCGTCGTTTCTCCATGGCAAAGCGCATTGGGGGAAAGAACAGTGGCGGACGAACCATGGTCATGTTCGGGCACTGGTCGCTGGATTCTGCCAGCCTCCAGATTGTGTGCCCGCCTTCGTGGCCTATGTGGAATCCGCGCGCGACAGAGACAAGTCTGCGAATAGTTGCAGTTGCCCGACGGCAAGCGCAATGACGTTCGCGGACCTTGGGTGCTCCATGATTCAGCTGTCGTCGCTGTGTCTCCTGGTCATGCTCAATTCACTCGCAATGTTATTTCCGGAGCGGCCTTACCGCCGCCCATTTCGCGCCATTTTTCCGCCTCCCGATTTCTCGCATCGCGCGGCCTGCTCATCGGGCGGAGGCGCTTGACGTTCGGTTGACCGACCAGGGACTGGATTATCCGACAATATCGCCCCAAAATTATAGGCTTGGTAGAAAAACGGGGATGGCGATTGAGCGGCAGGCTTGCAATTGTCCGGGCGGCCCATCTACACCTGACTATTACACACAACTTCCCTGGCCAAGTCCGCGCTGCGCCTCCATGGCCATGACGAAATCGGCGGC
>JBATTL010000212.1:0-3003 GCA_049670525.1 Thiohalocapsa sp.
GACATCCGGCACGCGCCAAACGACACCTCGTTGGCGATCATGCGTGTCAGCCTGAGCGCCAGTGCATGCGCTTCTTGATCCCGCGACGGTCGACGTTACAGCTACGCCCTGTCGCGTTTCCCCGCTCCGCACTGCCGCGCTTGCGTTGCGGTGAACTGCCTGCCCGAGAAGCTCATGATGAACCCGCTGGCCTTGACGAGTCTTGCCTTGCTTTTCGCAGCCGCCGACGCTGGCTGCTCGACCGGTCAATGTTGGCGCCTGTTCCGGCGCATGGATCAGAGAAGGTTCT
Source organism: Thiohalocapsa sp. (assembly GCA_049670525.1). Taxonomy (GTDB): domain Bacteria; phylum Pseudomonadota; class Gammaproteobacteria; order Chromatiales; family Chromatiaceae; genus Thiohalocapsa. The sequence continues at coordinate 290 of JBATTL010000212.1, forward strand.
GCAGCATGCCGCCGACGTGCTGATCGCTGGTGTTAACAAGACCCGAGTGAGCGGCCGCGAGGTGGCCGGCTGGTGCTGGAATGATGAGAAGGCGGCCCGCCAGTGCCCGTCCGCCTATGATATGGTCCCCGGCGTCGCCATTGCCTTAGTGACGGCATTATCTCCATTTCCTTTGCAGCGTAGCGGTGCCTGGGGGCGCGTCTCTGCCACAGGGAAGCGCTGCCGGATCGCGTAACCCCGGTCTCCGCCACAGTGCGTTGGCCGGCCGACGCATCCCGGGCAACCGCCACTCGGAGGACACTCCATGCCGCAATTCCCGCTCGCCAATCCGCTGCGCATCCTGTCGCTGGTCCTGCTGTGCCTGCCAGCCGCCGCCGTCGCCGCGCAGCCCTACGCCGCCGTCCGGGCGCAGACCCTGATCGACCTGAACCCGTTGCTCAGCGGTTACGGTATCCACGTCGTCGGCGGGGACGGGCAGCTACGGCTGGAAGGGTCCGTCGCCGAGGCGTCGGACAAGGAACTCGCGGCGGCCCTGGCCGCCCTGGTCGCGGACGGGGCCGACATCGAAAACGCGCTGGATTTGGAGGCCGCGGTGCCCAAGGCACCGGGCGGGCTGTTCGGCGAAGACGAAGACCTGACCACCGCGGCCAGGCTGCGCCAGACCCTTCAGTGGCAGACGGACACCGCCGGGCTCGACATCGACGTTGACGTCGACGGCGGCGCGGTGCACCTCAATGGCAATGTCGGCACCACGGCCGAGAAGGATCACGTCGTCGCGCTCGCGACCACCACCGAGGGCGTGGATCGCGTCTTCAGCTATATCAGCGTCGACCCGGACCTGATTCGAGCCATCCGCGACCGCCAGGCCGAGTTCGTCGGCGTCCATCACTCCGACCGCTGGATCAGCAATCGGCTGCTGCGCCTTCTGCGTTTCGACACCACCGTCAACGCCCATAGCATCGAGGTCGAGTCGCTGGAGGGGAAGGTGATCCTCAGCGGCACCGTCACCTCGTCGGCCGAGCGCAGCGTCGCCGAGACCCTGGCCGGGCGGGTCCCCGGCGTCGCCGCGGTTGACTCCCGGCTCATCATCGAGAGCCCTCGCTGAGCGGACCGCCGCCGGCGAGAGCCTCCATGTCGCCGTCCAATCGATCGCGCAGCTCAGCCTACCGATGCTGTTTGAACTGCTGCTTCTGCCGGTGTTGTTGCTCTGACTGATCCGCAAACCACCGCCCGCCGCGGGCAGGAAAATCCCACCGGTGATTCGGCCGTCTAGTGGTGCAAATTAGGCGGAGGTTGGTAGGAGATTTCTCACAGGGGCCGTTTAATCGCATCCAAGCGCTGCAACAGATGCTCGGCCTGCCATTGCCCGATGCAACCCAATGGGACCGGTCGAGCAGGTCGCCGACGTCGGCTACCGGGTCTACAACCACCTGCTGTGGTTCGCCGCTCAGCAGCCGCTGGTCTACCAAGACGATACCGGCGCGCGTGCTGTCGTTGATCAAGGACAACCAGGCCGAGCCCGCGCCCGCGCGCCAGGCGATCTACACCTCGGTGCTGCGCTGCGTGGGTGAGCACACGAGCTGCCTGTTCTTCACCGCTCGCCTGCATGCCGGGGAGAATCTCGATGACCTGCTGGCGTTGCGCGATCCCGCGCTGGCACCGATGCTGTGGATGTCCGACGCCTTGGCGGCCAACACCCCCACCCACCATCGCGAACGGGTGGTGGACTTGAACTGCCTGGTGCACGCCCGACGCCAGTTCGTCGAGATCGATGAGTTCTTCCCCAGCGAATGTGCGCATGTGATCACGGCCATCGCGACGGTGTATCACCAGGAGACCCAATGCGTGGGGCGGCCCAGCTCACCCCGACGCAACGCCTGGCCTCTCATCAGGCCCACAGCGCCCCGGTGACGGACGCGCTCAAGGGCTGGATGGAGCAGCAGTTCGCCGGCAAGCAGGTCGAGCCCAACAGCCGCCTCGGGCAGGCATTCAATGACATGCTCAAGCGCTGGCAGGCGCTGACGGGGTTTCTGCGCATCCCCGGCGCGCCGCTGTGGATAACAATCTTGCCGAGCAGCCGCTGAAGCTCGCCGTGCGCTACCGCAATAACAGCCTGTTCTACAAGAACCAACACGGCGCCCTCGTCGGCGACGTGCTGAGCAGCCTGATCGAGACCTGCCGGCTCAACGCGGTCAATCCAATCGACTACTTGAGCGCCTTGCTGAACAACCGCTCGGGCGTGTTTGCCAATCCCGCAGATTGGTTGCCGTGGACGTTCCAAGACGCACCCGCTGCCGGCACGCAAGCGCCGCCGTTGCCGCCGTTAGGCCACCTCCCGCCAATCATCGGCCAGACCGGCGTCCTCGGGGTTGCCGTTCCATAACAGAATCTGCAGCGCGCGCGCCGAGAGCCGATGGCTGGCCTGCGCCGAACCGGGCCACCAGTTCAGGCGGCCTTGGGAGAAGCGTTTCTGGCACAGCCAGAAGCCCTGGCCGTCATAGCACAACAGCTTCAGGGTTGTACTGCGACGGTTGCGGAAGACGAAGATCGCCCCGGTGAAGGGGTCTTCCCTCAGCCGTTGCCGGCACAGCGCCGCCAGCCCATCGATGCCGCGGCGGAAATCCGCCGGCTCGATGGCGACGAAGACGCGGCTTTGCGGGGTCAGCTGCAACATCAGCCCACCGCCATGAAGCGTTCCAGCACGGCGCGCGCAT
>JBATTL010000213.1:0-1600 GCA_049670525.1 Thiohalocapsa sp.
ACCGTTGACCGCACCATCGAACAATTCGGCAAAAGACCTCGAAAGCAATGGCGACAGCGAAAGCCCGCTGCTGCCGCTGCCGTTGCGTTCCTATGTCGGAGCCTCTCCCGACGAACTTGATTGGCAGCAGGTCATCCGCGGTCTTGAGGAGTTCGACTTGGATGTCGGCGGGGCCAAGACTAAGCTGCTGCGTATCAAGCCGGGTGCCAGCATGCCTCAGCACACCCATGAAGGCTGCGAGCTGACATTGGTTCTGGACGGCAGCTACGACGATGAAATCGGCCATTTCGCCCGTGGCGATGTGGTGGCCTTGGATACCGACAACGATCACCGTCCTGTCGCCAGCCCCGGGCGGGACTGCATCTGCTTGACCTTGATCGATGCGCCGCTGCGGTTGACCGGTCGGTTCGGTCGGTTTTTGAACCCGTTCGTCAAGTTCTAGCCGCCACATTCCGCCGAAACGTTGCGCCGGGATGGCGGGTGCGTCTCGGTGGCGGACCGAATCACCGTCAATGGCTGACCAAGCTGAGTTCCTGTTGCCAAAATAGGCGCCAGGTTTTCACTGCGGAACGCCAGCTTGGCGCGCGCATGGTGATCGCCTTGACGCTTTATCCGAGTGATTGAGATATTTTGGCCAGCATCCGGCAGTGGTCGTCATTGTTGGTGCCGACAAAACATCTTCACCTCGTTTAGATTGCACCCAATTCGATAGGAGGCGCGCCGTGGCCGTGGACAGTATTTTTGCGATCGCCAATATCGTCGCCGTCATTGTCTGGCTGGCACTATTCGGTGTTCTGCTTCTCGGCCCCTCGAGATGGCGGCGGCTGCATCGCACCGTCGATTTGGCGGCATCGATCATCGTTCCGTGCCTGTACGCGCTAGTATACATCGTACTGATGGCGACATCATGGGGCGAGGTCGAGGGTGGCTTTGGCAGCTTGGCCGAACTGTTGCCTTTGTATGCGTCGCCGGGTCTCGTGGTCGCCGGCTGGTTGCATTATTTGGCGATCGACATGTTCGTAGGCGCTTGGCAACTGCGCGAAACCGCGCGTCACGGTCTGCCGAGACTGTTGGTTCTGCCCTGTATGGTCCTGACTTTCTTGCTCGGCCCTGTCGGCCTGTTGTTGTTCCTTATCCTGCGGACCGTCTTTTGTCGGCGCGTCGCTCTGGGTCAGGTGGCGTGAGACTGTGGCTTAGCGTTCTTGCGGCCACTGTGCGTCCAGACGACTAGTCGTTGGGATCGACCTCCGGCAATTTCGTGCGGAACTTGGCCGCACCTTGAATGTGGGGCGGCAGGCCCTCGGTCGGTCCTCCGGGGCGTAATGGCCGAGGGGCGAATCGGCCCAGCGAAATCAGCCGGTCGTAAAGCACCAAGGCGCCGGCAAGCGACACGTTGATCGAAAAGCGCGTGGGTATCTTCACCACATGGTCGCAGCGCTCCACCATGGCGTCGGACAGTCCGCCGCGTTCCGGACCCAACACATAGACGGCTTGGCGCGGGTGACGGAAACTGGGCAGATCGACGGCCTCGTCCAATAGCTCGATACCGATCAGCTTCGCCCCTTGCGGCAGCAGCAAATCCGCGACGTCCGGAAACCGA
>JBATTL010000214.1:0-11748 GCA_049670525.1 Thiohalocapsa sp.
AACCATCTCTTTGAGCACCTGCCAGGTGCGAGGTCCCCCGAGGCGCTCGCCGCCCTGCTGCCGCACAATTTGAAAATGCACGACCTGAAACAAAAGGGGTCAATCTTGTAGTTGGCCGGACGCTTACCGATCTTCCGCGTTCCCTTGGCCGACAAAGCGCCTGTCGAACTCGTCCGCGATTCGGAGATAGCGTCGGTCACGCTCCGGCAGTTCGTTGGCACGGATGATGCTGGCGAGGTTAAGGGTCTCCAGCGTGCGGGCGCAGAGCGCGCAGAGTTGGGCGGCGACTCGGGGATGGTCGTCTCGGGTGTCGTCTTTGCCGACGCCGTCCTTCATCAGCCGCGACAGACTCGGTGAGATGTACACGGGCGGATAGATGCCCTGGTTGTTGAGCTCGCGGGAGAGCACGATCTGCCCCTCGGTGATGTAATCGGTCAGATCCGGGATCGGGTGGGTGATGTCGTCGGAGGGCATGCTCATCACCGGCATCATCGTGATGGAGCCGTGGCGCTCGTGAACACGCCCGCAACGTTCGTCGATCTCGGCAAGGTCCGAGTAGAGATATCCCGAATAGCCCTTGCGGGCCGACACATCGCCTTTCGCGGTGGCGACCTCGCGCAAGGCCTCGGCGTAGTAGGTCATGTCGGTCATCACCACCAGCACGTGGCGGTCCAGGGCGTAGGCCAGGTATTCGGCGGCGTTGAGTGCGGTGCGGGGCAGAGTCAGGCGTTCCACAGCCGGATCGTCGGCGAGGTTCACGAACATAACCAAATTGCGCAGGACCCCCGAACTGGCGAACTCGTCGCGGAAGAGCTTGGCGTCCGCGTAGGACACAACCATTGCGGTGAACACGATCGAAACGCTGGAGTCCTCGTCTTTCAGCTTAGCCTGACGCACGATCTGGGCCGCGAGCCTGTTGTGCGGGAGGCCTGATCCGGAGAAGATCGGCAGCTTCTGGCTACGCACCAGGGAATTCAGACCGTCGATGGTGGAAATGCCAGTCTGAACAGTCTGAATGAATTCGCGCAGATAGGTGCGCGCGGCCGGGTTGATGGGGGCGCCACCCACCGCGCGGCGGGTGTTCGACAACACCGGCGGGCGGCCGTCACGGGGATCGCCCAGGCCATTGATATCGCACCCGAGGATCTCGGGTGGTAGCGCAATCTCGACTGGTTCGTCCATGAAACGCACCCAGATGTCTTCCAGGTCCAGGTCCAGGTCCAGGTCGAAGTGCAGGATCAACGCTTCGCGCAGGCGCAGTTCCAATTTTCTAACCTGGCGCGCCGGTACCCAGCCAGATAGCACCGCCAGCGGGCCGGCGCTGCGAATGGATGGGTCCAGCGTGACGAAGGGCTCGGCGAGCACCAGCTTGCATCGCGCCTCCAATAACAGCTCGTGATTGTCCTCTTGCCACTGTGCCAGTTCACCGCGCAGGCTGTCGCGCTCACGCTTTAGTGCCTGGTCTCGGCGACCGAATTCCTCGCGCATGTGCCCCGGGCTGGCGTCGTCGAGGCCCTCGGGGATTGGCAGGGCCTGGAATCCTGCGGAGGTCAGCACCGACGAGAACTGTGCCTCTTTTTCACCACGGGGGCCGACGATAATCACGCAGATTGGTGATCTCCGGGGACGGTTTCACATTGACCAAACGCGCGATTCTCTCCAGTCGCGAGTGTGCCTGCAGATACAGCTCGCGATAGTCACGCCCAGGCAGAGCCGAGAGCATCTGTTCGTCGGGCTCCCGCGGGTCGGGATGACAGCTCTCGGTCTCCGCCAGGGTCAAGGACGCGTGGGGCAGGCCATCGGTCATGACCAATAGACGGACGAGCTGCATGAGTAGAGGGCGCAGCATCGGTCAGGTTCGGATGCCAAAGCGCGTCGCGCACGCGCAATGCACCCTGTCGTGCGAAATCTCAGTCGCGGGAGAGGGTAGGGGTAGGACGGCCACGATGCTTTTCCTGCCGGATGCATTGATGCTCATGCCAGTCCGCCGATGCTCATCAAGCCGCATTGGCGAGCCCGCTGATGGGGTAGTTCGGTTGCGCCAGCTAAGCGAGCGCACGGGCAACACCCGAGCGGCCGCTGGCGAGTGTGCGTCTCGCCACTTCGCTTTGATAGGCACCGATCCGCCGCTGCACGTCAATGAGGCTGGTGCTGCCCGCTAGGAACTCGCCAAGTGGCGCCGGGAGCGCCTCCAAGACCTGCTCGAAGGTCTCCAGATTGGCCAATTCCAGTAACCGGTCACGATGCAGCAGCTTCATTGACGGTACGAGCTCGGCGCGGAATAGCTCTTCGTGCGACGAGGAGCTGAAGTTCTCCGAGAGGTCGTAGAGGTTCTCGCGGATCTCGGTCTGGTCCAGGTCGTAGAGCTTGCCGCGGACCAGGGTCTTCAGGTTAAACAGCGCGTACTTTCGGCCCCAGGCCAACACTAGGCCGCGCTCCGGCGCCGTCATTGGCCGAATCAGCACCGCCAGTTCCCTCTAGTAGCACCCGGATCAATGTCTGCTCAACCGCACGGCTCTTGGTGCGCGTGGGCGATTGCTCGTCCATTAGCGATTCCAGTTGAAATCGCTCGGCTAACTTCGGCAGCGAAAACCCTACCCGGGCGAGCAGCTGGGCGCGCTCCAGCAGTCTCTCGGACAGGGCGGTGACGCGGGTGTTCAGGTAGGCCTGGGACGATGCGCTCATTGAGGACTGCCGATACGGGTGGCTGCGTTACCGGCTGCAATCGGAGCCGCGTAGCGAGCACGCGTATGCTCCATGCCGGGCGCGTTGCGCATTACAGGTTCGGGTCAACCAGCAGTTCGAACGCCGCCTTTAGTGCATCCTCCTCGCGTTGCTCGGCCATATTGCGAAGCTGCACATGGCGTTCATCGTAGCGGCGCTTGAGTTCCGCGATGGTCTGTTCGGCGCGCTCCGATGCCTTGTGTACAAAGGTGCGGTGCATGTCCGGAATACGCGCCGTGAAACGCTCGTTATCGGACCGCGCTTCGCGAATCGCCGCCTGGATGATTCGTTCCTGTTCCTGCTCTGCCTCCTGGGCGAGCTTTTCAGCTCGCATCTCGGCGTCGAGCAGACGTTTCAGGGTGTCATCCATCACGGTCTCCGGACTGTTCGCAGTTGTTTACCAAGATTACTGGAACACTCGGCTTCTGGGTCGGGCAACTATGGTTCGCCTTGTCATATATCAGTAGTCGCTTATATAGAGCTGCTGTAACACTGTCGTCATAACGACTCGTTCTGATCAAGAACGAGCCTGGATTTGGTGTCTATCGACTGGATCACGGTTTCTCCTGAGCTTAGACATGATCGCGCCGCCATAATTCTGAGGTTTCCCAAGGCTCGACGATCGGAAGATGTCGATCAGCCGGAGCCAGCTAATTCCGTTCCGCAATTGTATCTGCACGTTGCGCCAACGGGACTTGGTTCACAGCAAGGATTGACACCGAGAAAGTAAACTGTCCTTTGAGTGAAAACCGATAAAGGCAAACTGTCCGAAAGGGCAGGACGCAAAGCCACTGGCCTAACTCCCTAAGAACCCAGGGATACGGTAGCAGGGCTGCCGAAGATACGGATGCCCGTAGCAGGTGCCGGCGCTTCGGTATACCTAAATGCGAGGCGTTCGACATGTGCCAGCAGGCCATAGCTCGTCGGCTATTTTATAGGGAAATTTTCTATACTTTCTATACCCGTTTTTTTTTGGCGGTATTTGCCACCTTTACACTCAATGGGATTTCTCAGGCAGCCATTGGTATTGACGTTGGTCTGGAATGGGACCCCGTCGCAGATGACCGGGTCGCCTTTTATGAAGTTCATTGGGGTACAGCCAGCGGTGAATACCAATGGTCGCAGCAATCCATTTCGCCAGAAACGACCATCGCTGCGCTGTCCGAAGGTGAGACCTACTTTATCGCCGCCCGCGCTTGCGCAGATGGTGCGGCCCTTTGTAGCGAATACTCCGAAGAGATCAGCACTAGCATCGAATTTCGTGCGCCGACGCCCGACTTTGCTATCAGCAGTTCTTCCGGCGTTGCGCCGCATGTTGTTAATCTCAATAACAGATCAATTGGGACGATAAGTTCGTATGAGTGGGATTTCGGTGACGGTAGCCAGAGCAACGAGGCCTCACCCACCCATGTCTACTCGGAGCCCGGGACCTACACCCTGACGCTCTCTGTCTCGGGACCGGGTGGGACCGCGTCCATGCCTTATCCGGAACCGATCGTCGTTACAGGCGAATCGGCGCATTTCCCGCAACCTGGACTGCCGCCCGGCGAGCCGGGATCGGAGCCCGCAGACATTGTCGACCTTGCGTCGATCGTCGAGATCGGTGATTTGCTCGTCGATCACCAGTGGCAGCGAATCGAATTCAAACGATCGTTTTCTGACCCGGTTATCGTCGTCAAGCCCTTAAGCGGCAATGGCAGTGATCCTGCCGTGGCTCGCATCGACGGTATTGATGAGCAAGGATTCTGGGTCCGTATCCAGGAATGGGACTACCTTGACGATGAGCATGCCATCGAGTCCGTGAGCTACATGGTCATGGAGCGCGGATTGTATCGACTGCCCGGCGGGGCATTGGTGGAGGCCGATGCGCTCCAAATCAGCGGCGACGACAATTTTTCGGCCATCGCCTTCAACGCACCGTTCGTGAGTATTCCAGTCGTTCTCAGTGGTGTATCGACGAGCAACGATCCGAGTTCAGTCACAACGCGCATGCGCGCCATCGATCAATCCGGATTCGAGCTTGCACTGCGGGCCGAGGAGGCAAGTGATTGGGCTCACGGAATCGAGACTGTTGCGTACATTGCATGGGAGCCCTCGCTCGGGGAGGTCAACGGACTCAGGTACGAGGTTGGTCAGACCTTCGACGAAGTCACGCACAAGCCGCACCAGATTGTCTTCGGCAGTGAGTTCGGCGCCCCGCCGATCCTGCTCGCGGACATGCAGACGACGGATGGCGGCGACACCGCGAATCTGCGTTGGCGTAACCGGGGCCTGTTTTCGATAGATGTCTGGGTCGATGAAGAGCAATCGAAGGACAGGGAGATCAAACATACGACTGAGCGCGTCGGATACATCGCGATTGCGGTCGCCGGGCCGCCTGCCCCGCTGATCATCGAGATAGGGGAAGTCAACGTGGGAGCAGATTGGAAACCCATCAGCCTCAACAAGAGCTTCTCGGATCCTGTCGTGATTGCCAAGATCATGAGTGCGTACGACACCGACCCGGCCGTCATAAGGATCGATACGATCGACAGCACTGGTTTCTCCATCCGACTACAGGAGTGGGGTTACCTTGATGACGATCACGGTACCGAGACAGTGAGTTACATGGTCGTCGAGCGGGGGCGGCATCGACTTCCCAACGGCAGCTGGATTGTGGCCGATCATATTGACACGGATGTGACAAACGGTTTCGTTCCTTTGACTCACGCGCTGCCGTTTAGCACCGTTCCTGTGGTGCTGACTTCGGTGACCAGCTACTCAGACTCGAACGCGGTTACGACACGTGTGCGCAAAGTGGACCAGTACGGATTCCAGGTCGGATTGGAAGAGGAAGAGGCAAGCCAGCAACAACATCTGTCTGAGACGATCTCATACGTGGCTTTGGAGCCGACATCGTTGGACCTGGATGGGCTGACGGTCGAGGTTGGACGCACCGCGGACAACGTCACCGATAGGCCGCAAACCGTCCCATTCCCGGTTCCTTGGTCTGACCCGCCGACGATTATCGCCGACTTGCAGAGCACCGACGGCGGGGATACCGCAAACCTCCGCTTGCATGCCACGGACGGCATATCCGTCGACGTCTGGGTGCAAGAAGAGCAATCCAGGGATGCCGAAACCGCTCATACGACCGAGACCCTGGGCTACATTATCGCCAACGATAGCGCGGATCTCTTGCCCTAGGAAACGCTGATCCCAGGAACCGCTGATCTAGAGCGTTTGCCGGACGCGCCAAGGATGGCTCGCGCTGACTTTGCGCCAGGATTTTACAGCAGGGCGGGTTGGCCAAGCTTCTCTAACCTCATCAAGAAAGGAATTCTAATCCCGCACGATGGGCGGAGACGAGCGCATCCGCCAAGCATCCGCCGCAGAATCGTGACGCCACTGGTATGCCCGGTATGTTTCCTTGGCACGGCATGATGTTTGCTTAATATGCCTAGTTCGCATGCTTGGGTGGTCCTAATGTCGACTCCCGACCGTGCGCGAGACGCGGTTGTCCACTTTGGAGGCTATGCTGTGCAGGCTGCCAGGTGAAGAGTCGCCGTTCAGTGGATAGAAGGCGGAGTATGCGACGCAAAAAAAATACAAACCCGAACCGGACTGAACATGGTTCTGTCGGGCGCGGCGAAGAGCGATCCGGGTTCGATCGATCGGACCAAGCTTTTCCGGATAATGAATTTCAGATTGCCTGCGGCGTGACGGTTCATGCTCCCCATATGGTTCTTTGGGTGCGACCAGACGGCACCGTTGCCTCCGTCAACGCGGTGGCATGCGCGGCGCTTGGTTGCACGCGCAGCGAATTGTTGGAGCAGCCGATTTGGACATGGCTGTCTAATTCTTCTACCGAGGTTTGGCCGGACCAGTGGCAACGATTTTCGACCGCGTTACCGGGGTCCGTTTCGGCGGAGTTCCTTACCCAGAACGGCGACAGAGTCGCAGTCATTCTTCATGCGCGCTCGCTTGTCTTGGACGGCGCCCAATACCTCTGCATTTATGCCGCCAGCGCCCCAGGACTCGGGCATCCGGATAGCGCGGATTCGGTGCCGGCGCCTCCCGCCAAAATGCCGATTGCCGAGGAGGAGGGTTGCTCTTCGGTGAATCAGGCCGTCAATAGCACGCGTACCCAGATCGGTACCGGCATTGCGCCGCGAGGCGCTGCCGCATCTATCCTGGGCGGCCAAGAGCATCTGCAACTGGCTCTTGAAGCAGGTGCCATCGGTCTCTATTCGACCGATCGCCCGCTCGGAACAGCATCGGCGGACGCCAGGTTTTTCGCAATGCTCGGCTACGCCGCCGCTGAGCTTCGACTCGATCCGGATATCTGGGTATCGATGATTCATCCCAAGGACAAGGCGCGCGTCCTGGCCTTGGCGGAAAAGGCTTGTGATCCGGATCATGGCCACTTCGAAGCCGAATACCGGATGCGGCATCGCGACGGCCATTGGGTATGGGTCTTGGATCGCGCGCGGATCTACGAGCGTGACACGGACGGCCGCCCAACACGCACCGCCGGCACCTGTATGGACGTCTCGCGGCGTAAGGAGGCGGAGCTAAGACTCGCCTATCTTGTTGATCATGACGAATTGACCGGCCTGCTGAACCGCCGTGGGATCTGGCAGGCGGTGCAACGCATCCACGCGCACGGCAAGCGCGCGGGGCAGCCTCATTGCATGGCGATACTTGATCTGGACCATTTCAAACAAGTCAACGACGGTTATGGCCACGCTGCGGGAGACCAGGTACTGATTCGTGTTGCCGAGACCTTGCGTTCGGGCCTCCGGACGGCAGACTGGATTGGTCGTTGGGGCGGCGAAGAGTTTGTCGTTGTGCTGCCGGGTACCAGCGAAGTACAGGCGCTGGCGGTTCTGGAGCGGTTGCGGCGGGCGGTCGACGATCACGTCATCGGCGTGGACGGCAACGATATTCACGTGACCCTAAGCGCCGGAATGGCCGCATGTCAGCCGAAGACGGACACGCCCCACGCTGTCCTCGCCCGCGCGGACGGCGCGCTGTATCGAGCGAAGAGCATGGGCCGAAACCGAATCAGTTACAACGGCACCGATACCGGCGCGCACGCGGTGTCGATGGCGGTGCTGATTCAGGACGCGCTTCAGACTGCCGGCATTCTGCCGGCGTTCCAGTCGATGGTGGAACTCGGTACCCGCAAGGTCGTTGCCGAAGAGTCGTTTGCGCGCATCATTGCCGCTGACGGTCATCTGCTGACGGCGACATCGTTTATCGACGTTGCGCGGCAACTTCGACTCTTGCATCGAATCGACCGGATGCTTTTGCGGGCGACGCTGGATCGGATGCAGGATGCGAAGGGCGAGGGCGCAGAGCCGACACTGGCTTTTGTGCACCTGTCAGACGATTTGGTGCGTGACCCGGAGACGATTTCGTCTCTGGCCGCAGACCTAAGCAAGCTGGCTGAGGCATTGGAAGCTCCGCCGCCGCTGGTACTGACCTTGAGCGAGCGACAGATCAAGACCGAAACAGAGCAAGTGAGCGAGGCTCTGGCCCCATTGCTGTCAATTGGTTGCCGGCTTGCGCTGGCCGATTTCGGCGGCGAGGTATCCTCGTTCCGTTTTCTCACCCACCTCCCGGTGAAGTACCTGGAAGTCGATACGGAGCTCGTCCGTCTCGCACGCGAATCCGAGCGTGCGCGCGCCATCTTAACCGGCATCCAGCGCAGCGCTCGCGACCTCGGCATCATGACCATCGCCAAACAGATTGAAGACGAAGCAACCCTGCGGCAGCTCAGCGCACTGGGAATCGACTGGGGCCAGGGCTACCTGTTTGGCGCGCCTTCCGAGCCCCGCAGACGGGAATAGCTCCCGATTGTCGGCTTGCTTTGCTCATCGGCGTCGCGCCAGTCAGCGCAGCTGGCGCCGACGTTCGAAGGGCTGACCGAATTCGATTACTATCGACGCTGGTTGGCGGCCTAAGAACCGTTGACCGCCTGAGAATGCGCCCAAGGGTTTCGACAAGATGCGATTCTATGCTGGGTCTCACTCGCTACCGGATGCACGGAGTTGGCGATCGTCCACATGGTTGTTCGCTTTGCTCATGTCCGTTGTTTTTGCCCTCGGTGGCGCGGCCGGTGCCGCGGATCATAGGTCCGGGAAGCCGAGTTCCCGTGCTGCGGACGCTGACGCGAAGCCAACGTCATCGGCTAGGGTCACGATGGGCAAGGCCAAAATGCATTCGCTGATCAATCGAACCGCAAAACAGCATGGGGTGGAGCCTGCCCTGGTGCATGCGGTGATCTCGGCGGAATCTGCCTACAATCCCAAGGCCGTATCGTCGGCCGGCGCTATTGGGCTCATGCAAGTGATGCCCGGGACGGCGGTGGACTACGGTGTGATCGATTCCTCCGCGCTTTTCGATCCGACAGTCAACGTCAAGACCGGCGTGCGACACTTGAAGCGGCTGCTGCGCAAATACGCAAACGACTACGGCCGGGTGATCATGGCCTACAATGCGGGCGAGGGGGTTGTTGATCGCACCGGCAGCAACGTGACCTACGCGGAGACTCTATCCTATACGGAGGCGGTGGTTCGTCGTTACAAGCGGTTCGGTGGCGCGCAGCCCACCGACGACCTGCTTCGAAAGGTCGCCGTGCTACGCGGGAAACGTGGCAAGTCGAGGCGCAAGGGCTCGCGGCCGAAAGAAGCTGAGCCAGCCATGCTGCTGCCAAAGGTCAGCCCCAACCTACAGGTCGGTAACCTGCTCTCGTCGCGGCAGCGGTTGCCAGCCAGGGATTCGACCAAGAGCGCCTCGATATCGTCGTCCGTGCCTGGGGAAAGGATCATCCTTAACGAGGTACGCCCAGGTATCGATCCGGTGATTCGCAACGCGACGCCAACGGTGCTTCGTCATGGCGTGCGGCGAGGCGTCGATGCGGGTTTGTCTGCCCCTGTTAGGCCGTGAACCGTGCGCGCGGAGGGGTCTTTAGTCGCAAAGCGTCCGTAGGTCGGGTTAGCGCAGCGTAACCCGACATGGGCGGTCAAGTTGCGCCCGTCGTTTTTGACCCAGTCCTAAGAATATCTGCCGCGTAGCCTTTCCCGCGCCGCCAACGAAGAGATTGCGCCTATTTGTCCGTGTTGGCGTCGAGGCTTCGGGAGATCTGGTGCTTCGCCATCAGGCGGTAGAGAGTCATCCTTGACACGCCAAGTACTTTCGCCGTCTTCGTCACATTCCACAGGTTTTTGGACAGCGTGTGCTGGAGGGTCTTCTTCTCCGCATTGTCGACCGCGGTGTTCAATGAGGATGCGGGTTCAGCTGAGTCTGATGTCTCCAGTCTGAGATCGTCACGCGTGATTCGGCTCCCGCTACTCTCCAAGGCCGCCCGAAAAACGGTGCTCCGCAGCTCGCGGAGGTTGCCTGGCCATTGCTGCCGTTGAAGCAAAGACGAGGCCGCGTCAGTGAGTCCCTGGATAGGCTTTGCCAGCGACGTCGCGGCTAATTCGAGGAAGTGATGAGCGAGCGCATCGACGTCGCCGCTCCGCTCCCGTAACGGTGGAGTCCGGACGGTGAGCACCGCGAGCCGATAGAAGAGGTCCTCGCGGAAGCTGTTGTCTTTGACGCCCTGCTCCAGGTCCCTGTTGGTTGTTGCGATGACACGTACGTCGACGGATACGGTGCGCGTCCCTCCGATGGGTGTGATTTCGCCATTCTCCAGGAACCGGAGCAAGCTGGCCTGGGCCTGGGGGGGCATCTCCCCGATCTCGTCCAAGAGCAAAGTACCCCCGCTAGCGGACTCGATCAGACCGACCTTGCGTTCGAAGGCGCTGGTAAAGGCGCCTTTCTCGTACCCAAACAGCTCCGATTGTAAGAGCGACGTCGGTATCGCGGAACAGTTCAGCGCAACCAAGGGTCCGGCCGCGCGTTCGGATTGCGCGTGGATCGCCCTCGCGACCACTTCTTTGCCGGTGCCCGTCTCGCCGAGAATCAGAACCGGAAGATTCACCGCTGCGACGCGCTCGATCGCGCCATAGAGCTCTTGCATCACGGGGCTGCTGCCGATGAGCCCAAACCGATCGGAATCGGTTGTCGGCTTGTCCCGGCGAAGCGCATGCCCGATCGACGCCAGGCCGCAAGCGTGGCCCAAGACAACACCCAAGCGTCCGGAGTCGATCGGAAAAACCTGAAAATCCCGTAACCGATCGACAATGAAGCGTTTCACTTCGTCCCGCGCGATTTGCGTGCGATCAAGGGCGGCAATCCATTCCATCTGCGCGAGGGTGCCAACCAGTTCGCGGTACTCTCGGAACCGATTCGTGTCGAAGGGATGCGGAAGCAGGATCAAACCGACCATGAACCGGTGGTTCTGACTCAGCCGCAACGCGTCCGCGCCACCTTGGGCGTAGATGGGCTCCCATCCGCTCTCCTTCAGCGAGGATTCAACCTCTTCGCTGAGCCGATCGACGGCGACGACGAGCAGCGTTCGAACACTTTGACGACAAGCGTCTCGAAGGTCTTCCGGCATAGGATCGGAGCCGCGGCCAATTCGGGTCAGGGACGTGCCGGTGAATGAAGGATCGCGATCGGGCAGGCTCATAAATCTTGTGTGGGACCGCACGCGTGACCTTGTAAGTGGTTCAATCGAAAACTGATTGTACGCTATGCAAGGTGAACGCCAAACACGCGCCGTGCGGTCGGTTCGCATATACTCCGGGCAGGCTCGCAGTTGCAGCGCATCGGTTGCCATGACAGCGGACGAAGAATCTCAATTCCACATCATGGCTGCAGCGCGCGCGTCGAGGGCTTGCTTTTTCTAGCGCTTTGCCTTCTGCCTTCGGTCCGATTTCCGACCCATTCTGACCACCCAAGTTCGGCGTGTCCCTTTCGAAGGTGATTGTCAAAGGATGGCAGCAGATTGAAACCGCGGCCGACGACAACGGAATGCGCCAACCGGAATATCCGTTCGCGCTCGCGGCCGGCCAAATGAATGCCTAATCATAACCGCTCCAACCGCGCAGATCCTCGACCAACAGATCGTCGAAGTACGCCCCCTCCATA
>JBATTL010000215.1:0-1605 GCA_049670525.1 Thiohalocapsa sp.
AGCACCAGGCCGGCCAAGATCAGGCCGATGATGATCAACCAGCCGGTGATCTTGCGCCCGGAACGGGTCGCGCGCTCCGATGGCGGCTTGACGAGGTACTTCGACAATTCCCCGGATGCCTCCAGGCGATCGTACTCCAAGCGGTGCTCGTGCTTGAATTCTTCCAGCGGGACCGCTCCGGTGGCCATAACGGTATCCATCGGGAACTTGTCCGGACGGAAGTGCACGTTGAAGTAGTGCACCGTAAACAGGAAGACGGCAGCCAGGATAGCCTCCTCGGCATGCACGATGGTGGCGATATTGAACACCCAGCCCGGCAAAACATAGGCAGTCTGGGTCGGGAACCAGAGCATGAGTCCACTGAGCCCGATGATGAACATACCCCAGAACGGTGCCCAGTAGTCGAACTTCTCCCAGTAGCTCCAACGGTCGAAGTCCGGACGCGGCGCGAGCCCGAAGAACCATTTGAACATGCGGCCGATGTCCTTGAGGTCCTGCAAGTTCGGGATCATGGACGTTGGGCCAAGCCACTCGAACTTGCCGCGGGCACGACTGACGTTCCAGGCCACCACGAGCAGATGGCCGATGAAGACGGCAATGAAGGTCAATGCCGCCACGCGATGGATGATTGCGGCGACGCGCGGCCCGCCGAACAGACCGAGAATGTATTGCGCCCAAGGCTGACCCGAGAACAACACCGCGGTACCGGTAAGCACTAGGACCATGACGGCGATGGCAAGCACCACGTGCGCCAGTCGCCAGCCGACACTGAAGCGTCGGAAATAGACGGTCTCGGGTCTAGCCGGGTCCGCACGGTAGCCCTTGCCCTGACGACGATCGAGCCATTCTCGGACGATCCAGAGCAGCATGTGGGTCCAGAAGAACGCGAACACACCAACGATCAGCACGTCCATGAAGCGCCGCGCGATCCACATGTCCGGGTAGTTTTCGAAGTCGTCGGCGTCGCCGTGCGCATGGAAGCCCAGGAAGCCCTCCGGGGCGCCTTCGTGGCACTGCCGACAGGTCTCTAGACGATTGTCCGGGTGTACCTTCGACGCCGGATCATCCACGTCCATGACGCCATGGCTGCCGTGACAGTCGTAGCATTTCGCGGTGTGCGTATAACCAGCACGGACGACCTGGCCGTGGTAGGACGCCTCATAGGTGCGCACCTGCTTTTCGTGGCAGGTGCCGCAATTCTCGGTGATCATCAGCTTGACCGGGTCCTTGTCCGGCGAGTCGATGCTGTGCGGCGTGTGGCAGTCCGAACAGACCGCGGCCGCGGTGGCCGCGGTATCGGCGGCATCCTCGTTCTTGGCCTGAATGGCGATGCCGCGTCCATCGTCAGCATTTGCCGCCACGGCCGTCGCGATCAGTCCTAACCCCCCGTCGACACCATGAGTCAAGGCAGTCGTGTCGGTGTCCGCCTCGCCGCCTGGTTTGTTGATACCGTGCACCGACGTCTCATACACCTCTTTCTGCTTGGTGTGGCAGCGCCCACAGATATCCGGGTTGTGCTGACGATAGTCGGCACGGGTGGCGCTGCCGATGGTTCCCACGTTATGCGCATCGTGGCAGTCATAGCAGGTGGCGTTCGTCTTGGAC
>JBATTL010000216.1:0-8305 GCA_049670525.1 Thiohalocapsa sp.
GACGTAGGGAGCCCGTAGGGCGAGCGAGGTCCGCAACGAGCGCGGCGCCGAGGCGCTGGCTTATCTGGTTTTGCTGCCAGAGATTGTCTCCAGCCCATATGAAACAACTTCTCACCTACTTACCTCAAATTTGAAATTGCTTATAAAAAAATTTACAAATCATCGTCCTGCAATGTAGATGACTTGCTTTGTCGCACTACGTTTCGTTTTCGTCACCTGCGCTCTGCATACTCAATGAATTACACCGCCAAAGGCAGCGAAAACGGCTCAAAACCAAGGGACCAGTATCAAAGATGGGTTACGTTTGTTGAATCTGCCTCTTGGCTTAGGGTGTGGACGACTCTTCCGTTGGTGAACCGGCTGGATGGAAGGATCTGGAACAGCATCACCACGTCGATGAAGAGCAACAGCCATTGGCATCGGCTACGGTCTGCAGGAGATCGTAGCCGTACGGCACGTGCAGTCAGTCCGGCCCATCCTGGAGCGTGCGGAGATGACTGATGTCGTTCCAGCGAAGGATCGCCGGCTCGTTGGGGCCGTGCTCATAACCAAGCGTCGAGATCGCTGCGGTCGATAGGGGCAGATAGCGGCCGAACTCCACGGGAAGACCTAGCCAACGTGCGGCGAGCACGCGCAGAAAATGACCGTGGGAAAAGACCAGCGCATCGCCGTTGAGGGCTCGCAGCCGAGTGACGACCCGGTCGGCGCGTCGGCCGATCTGACCCGGCGATTCGCCGTCGGGACTGCCATCGCGGAACAGGAACCAGCCTGGCCGCCGCGACTGTATTTCCGTGGTCGTCAGCCCCTCATCGGCGCCATAGTTCCACTCCACAAGGTCCGGTTCCCTTTCCAGCGTCGCGGCGAAACCGGCAAGCTCCGCGGTATGGAGTGCGCGTCGTAGCGGGCTGACGAGCACCACCGCAGGTCGCAGGTCCGTCAGAGCCGGTCCCGCTGCTCGGGCTTCAGCCTCACCTGCCGGCGTAAGCTCAATATCGGTAAGGCCCGTGTGCTTGTGGTTCGCGGACCACTCGGTGTCCCCGTGGCGGACTAAGTGCGCTATAGGCAAGGTATTCACGCGGTTCTCCGGTGGCATGGAATCGGATTGTGGGATGTAGATATCCAGAACTCTCCAGTGTCGGTGAGTCTCGTCGCTAAAAGGCTTATGGCGATCCCACCTTGCTTTTTCATTGGACGTCGGATGCGTTCCAGTTGCGAAACGCGAGCAGCCAGGAAGGCAGTCCCGGATTCGTTTCGCCGCGGGCACGCAGGGTCTCGGCAATCTCGATCAGGAGTTCACGAAATAGCCTGATCTCCGCTAGCCATTCTGCCTGGCGTAAACCTGGGTTGTCCGCCATGCTGCCGGCGGCAAGCGAGCTCACACCAGCGCACCAAGCGTTGCTGTCGAGTTCGCGCCACGCCGCCGACGGGTCCGCGGTCAGGCGACCACTGAACACCGCGACCTCGTCCGCGCGGTCACTACCGACGCGCCTCAGTAGCTCGGATAGTCGCTCGAGGGCGATGCGCGTGCGCTCATCATCGGCGCTATCGTTGCGCGCTTCCGCCCGCTGCCGCCAGCTTCGGGGATGTCGCGGCCTCACGTCGACGGACCTGGGCCGAAGCTGTCCCTGACGATCGCCTCGATCGCGGTGGCGTTACGCTCGATGTCGGCGACCAGTGCGAATTGGACCTGCGCCTTTCGCAGATTCTCACCGCGGGCGCGGACACGAAAGTAGCGATCTCCTTGCAAGTGGTCGGTCAAGAAACGCATACCGAGTTCGAAGGGGACGAGACGGATCGCGGTATAGAACAATCCCCGTTCCGCCGCGCTGAACAGGTGCCGAGTCCTGTCTGCGTAGGCGCGGAGGAGATCCCTGCATATGTCGATGTCGAAGCACACGCGCCTGGCGCCATCGGCGGATTCGCCGATGCGATTGCAGCAGGAACGCAGGCAGTCGCCGATATCATGATGGACCAGTCCAGGCTGAACCGTGTCGAGGTCGATCAGGCACAGCGCGCGGTCGCTGTCCGGGTCGAAGAGCAGATTGTCGATCTTCGGGTCGCCATGGATGACCCGGATCGGGGTCAGGCCGTCGCGTCTCGCGTCTTCGAGCGCGTGCGCGAGGGAGCGCCGGGTCGCGATGAACGCCAGCGCATCGATAATGGCGCCGTCGTCGAGTGTGGCGGGTGTTGCGGCGTCCAGTGCTGCCAGATAAGTCGGCGTGTGGTGTAAGCCGGGTAATGTGACACTGAGGTCGCCGGGGTTCAACTCGGCGCTCAACCGGTGGAAGTTGCCTAAGACCGAGCCAACCTCTGCTGCTTGTGTCGGATTTTCGAGGGTGCTCAGGGTTCGGCTCGGATAGATATACTCCATCAGTCGCCAGAGGCTGCCGTCGGCGTCTTCGTAGAACGGTTCGCCGACGGGCCCCGCGACCAGATTAGGCAATCTGACCTCGAGTTCTGGGCGCGCGGCGGACAGTCGTTGCAAACGCGACAGGTTGGCCATGATGCACCGTGGAGCTGGAAACACGGCGCCATTGACGCGTTGAAGTACGAAGCTACCCTGGGGCGAGTCGACGCGATAGGTGGTATTGATCAGTCCCGCGCCGAGGGGCGCGATGTCCAGCGATGCCTGCGGGCCGAGAAATCGCTCGGCGACGCGGTGCAACGATTGTGCGCTGGCTGTGGTGAGCGTCGGCATAGGGATGTTCTACCAATTTCGCCCTGGTCCGGGCAACGGGCAATCGAGCCATGCCGGTCTGTCGCTGTAGCATAAAGCCGCCGGGCGACGGGTCCGCCGGCCGTGTTGGTCTTCTGGAGCCTGCAAGAGACTGTCGGCAAAAAGCTGGCCATACAACGCTGGCTGTAAAAAGCGGCTGGTAGCAAGAAGGTCCATCTAGCAATTGGATTCGATCCTGACATGACAGCGTTCCAGGAAAAGGTCTTTGTATTCAGCGGCGCAACGCTCGAAAGGGCACTCGACGACTGGCTCGACGAGCAATTGGCCGCTTATCCGCATCAGGAAGAGCGCATCCGCACCACCGCGGCTGCGATGCGGGATTTTTTCGATTCGACGCAGGTTGAGCGCTATAAGATGTTGTTGGCACAGCAGCGCAGGGTCTGAGGGTGCGGTATGACTTCAAACGGCCGTTGGTTGGATCGGATAGAGCGCGCGGGCAATCGACTGCCGGACCCGGCAACGCTGTTCCTACTCGGCACATTGGTGCTGATGTTGCTGTCCCAGTTGTCGGTCTGGTTGGATTGGTATGTGCAACGCGACGTCGAGCGTGACGGCGAACTGGTCGTCGAGACCATCGGTGCGGTCAGCCTCCTGAGTAGCGACAGTCTCTGGTGGCTGCTGTCGCATCTGGTGAAGAATTTTGTCGAGTTTCCGCCGCTGGGGCTTGTCCTCGTGGGTCTGTTGGGCATCGGCGTCGCCGAGCGTTCCGGGTTGCTGCCCGTGCTGTTGCAGCGGTTGCTGGCAGCGGCGCCCGAGCGTCTGCTGGTGCCGGCAACCGTGCTCGTCGGGGTGCTCTCATCGCTTGCGCTCGACGCAGGCTATGTCGTACTGCCGCCGTTGGCAGGGGCACTTTTTTTGGCGGCGGGCCGTTCGCCGCTGGCTGGAATCGCCGCTGTAACCGCCGGGGTTACTTGCGGCTTCTCCGCAAACCTCTTTATCACCGGTCTCGATCCGCTGCTCGCCGGCCTGTCGACTGCCGGGGCGGCATTGCTTGACCCCGATTACCGCGTCGCCATCAGTGCAAACTGGTGGTTCATGATCGCCTCGACCCTATTGCTGACGGCCGTCGGCGCAGCGGTCACGGTCCGGCTCGTGGAGCCGCGGCTCGACCGCCCCCCGACGGAAGAATCGCCAGCGCCGACCGTCGAGCAACGTCCGAGCGAGGACCGTGTCCTGCGTCTTGCCGGTCTCGTGCTGTCGGGACTGCTGGCGTTGATTCTTGCCGCGGTGCTGATTCCGGGCGCCCCGCTGGCGGGGCAGGGCGCTCACTTCCCGCGCTGGATGGAGGTGCTGGTGCCGCTGCTGCTGATGCTGTTTCTGGGCGTCGGGCTGGCTTACGGTGTCGGTGCAGGCACGATTCGCAACGATCGCGATGCTGTGGCGATGATGGCCGAGACCATGAAGACGATGGGCCCTTATATCGTCCTGGCTTTCTTCGCCGCCCAGTTCATTGCCTGCTTCGCTCATTCAAGGCTCGGAGAGATGCTCTCGATCGCGGGCGGTGGTTGGCTGGCGCGCCTCGATCTGCCAAGCGCTGCGCTGATGCTGGCCTTTATTGTGCTGGTGATGGTGGGTAATCTCGTTATGGGATCGGCCTCAGCCAAATACGCTTTCTTCGCGCCGGTATTCGTGCCGATGTTCATGCAGGCGGGCATCAGTCCGGAACTCACCCAGGCGGCCTATCGGGTCGGTGATTCGGTGACCAATGGGATCACGCCGTTCAACCCGTACCTCGTCATCATCCTTGCCTTTGCACGCCGCTACCGCCCCGAGGCGGGCCTGGGCACGCTGCTGGCGCTCATGCTCCCCTACGCGTTGGCGTTCGCGCCGGTGTGGTCTCTGCTGTTAATACTATGGGTCGTGGCAGGTTGGCAGCTCGGCCCCGGCGGATCATTGTTCTACGCCAGCTGATCCGGGCTGGTTCTCGATGGTTCACCGCTGACTAATCTGATTCCGAGGGTGCTGAGGAAATCGGCTGCATGGGCGCGGCGCCCGGTCCGCCGTGCTTCCTCAACATCTCCCAAGGTCTTCCCAGAACGCCGACCAGCGCCCGGCTGAAGGCCAGCGCTACCATGAACGGGAAACTGATCAATGTGAAGTAGCCGACCCATACCATGATCGCCTGGGTCGGATCGTTGCTGACCCGGGACGCGTTCTGTACCGCCCAGATCGCGATCGCTTGGCCGACTACATAGACGTTGGCCAACTCCGATACGAGAGGACACAGGACGTCGGGCTCGGATACACCGTAGGTCACTACCTCCTGCCAGCGCATACCCATGTAATCTTCGGGAGGCGAAATCGTCAGAACCATCACCGCCTCACCCCACAACAAAAAAACACTGATCCCTATCGCCCGCTGCCGCGATATCGCATGGCGATACTCTTCGCGTACCTGGCCGCTCATTGTGTTTGCCAACCTTGGGGTCAGCAGTGTGAGGAGCAGCAAGACGATGAAGAGTAGGGACCATTGCCGCGGTTCGAGCACCAGCGCGCCAACGAGGAGGAATGTGGCCAATATCAGCGCGTAGGCTGTTTCGCGCAGGATCATCAGAAAACGATTCTGGAACAGATCGAACAAACGCTCATCGCCGCTCAGATACTCCTTGAAGAGCGCGCGACGGAGTAGAAAGGACCTCTCGATCCCGGGAACCAAGAGCAAGACGCAGAGCAAAAGAAAGATCGCGAGGGTGGTCCCGCAGTCAGTGCGGTAGGCGTTAAAGAACCAGGTCAACAGAACCAGCCAAACGATGGTCATCGTTAGCAGACGGACGATGATGGCGTACTTCATCAACTTCGGTCTGTTCATAATGGACCTCTGCTCCTTTTCAGACATCTCGCGCACGTACGAACGCCTTGGCGACCGCGACATCGCGGCATTATCACGCATGCTTGCGGTATATGTCCCAAGCGGGTGACAGAGCAGGTGATATCCGTCACGGTTTACAACTATCGTGCGGATCCTGCCTAGGAGGGGATTCCCCCGTCAATCGACAACCCAAACGGCGGCTATCGCAAGGACGGCCACTGGAAGCTGGCGGCTCAATCGAGATCCAGCGCGGCGATGCTCGAGTAGAGATAGAGTCGGTGCGCGAGAATGGGTTCGCCGAACATCAAGACCTCCGTGTGCAATGTGACGCCGTCATTGCTCACGCCTGTCAACGTGCCATGATGACGCACGCCGTCCGTGTCGGTCAGGACGACGTGCCGATTGAGCATTGCCTGGTAGAGCTCCTGCCGCGTCGGCTCGCGATTCGCCAGCGGGCTTGAGACTGGGCGCCGGGTTGCGTTAACGCTCATCTCGGCTTTGGCGACCTCATGTTCGGCCGGCGCTCCGTCGGCGGCTGACGGGTCGTCGAGCGCGGCTGTCCGCCCTTGCGCAGTCGATAGGCGCGTGGGGAGGGACTCAGCATCGCCCATCCACCATAGCGCGATCGGCTGCTCCGCGTCCGCCGACCTGGATCCCTCAGTCTTGACCGCGATGTCCGGCGCGGGCTGCGGCTGCGTTGCAGTTTCAGTCACAGCCAACTCCATGACCTCGGGCGTCAGTCTCGGGCGAAGTGCGAGAACGCCATATGCCATGGCGCAGCTCGCGGCGACCACCAGGGCGCCCGTTGCAATCGTTGGTTTGTGTGTCGCCGCTTGCGACATCACGAAACGACGCCAGCGGAGTCCGATCCCGAGCGCCAGCAGTGTCGTTGAGCCCGTCAGCAACCAGTTTACGACGGAGCCCGGGCTGAAGATCGACTGCACGGCGATATAGCCCGCATAGCTCAGCGCACAGACGCTGGCCAGCCCCAGGAATTGGAGCATCGGATGCGCAAACGGGTCGACCGGGGGTGGTTCGGGTGGCTTCGGAGCCACGGTGTCTTGGTCTGGAGGCAGGTTCCGGGCTGCCGTCTCTGGCGTGCCTGGCGGCGCCGGAGTTTGGACCGTCTCCCTAAGTCCTAGATCCTCCTCCGAAAGTGACTCGATCTCGGCCTGAATGCTGGCAATGGCGATCGCGGTGACGGGATCACCCGCCTGATCCGCCATTTGAGCCAAGCTGCTCGCCATCGTCGCAAGCTGGGTCGCGTCGGTGTCATGCTCCCGGGTCTTGGGGGCGAGCTCGAGTGCCTTAACCAGCGGCGCCATCAGCACGGCAACATCGGTGGGGCTGCTCGCGCGGATGCGCTCCAGTTCGTTGACGATTTCCTCTGTGCGTGTTGGCATCTGTTGCGCGAAAATGCGGTGTCCGTTCTGCCTGGTGCGAGACTGGGAAACCCATTGGCCAGCCGAGCATATACTTTGCCGGGCCAGGTTATCGAGCCATCGCGGAAAAACCAACCTTAGCCGCGCGACCGGACAGGCCGGTAATCTGTTGACGATGGTCGACCCTTAGGGGACCTCTCGACCGCGCGTCCGCGGATCGCGATAATTGAAGGCAATTGGCAACGGCGGCCAACATCAATTGTCACGAATCCGAAGCAGCCATGACCGATCAGACCAACGCTCTCGTCCTGCTATCCGGCGGCCTCGATTCCGCAACTGCACTGGGGATTGCACGTGAGCAGGGGTTTGTCTGTCACGCACTCAGCGTCGATTATGGTCAACGTCATCGTGCGGAACTGGATGCGGCACGCCGCATTGCCAACAGCATGGGCGCAGTCGGCCATACCATCATCCCCATTGGTCTCGGAGCCGTTGGGGGTTCGGCGCTTACCGACCCGAACATCGACGTGCCCGGTCGGCCCACCAACGGCATCCCCATTACCTATGTGCCGGCCCGCAATACGGTCTTGCTGGCGCTTGCCTTGGGTCAGGCCGAAGTGATCGAAGCGACGGACATTTTCGTCGGCGTCAACGCAGTCGACTACTCAGGCTACCCTGACTGCCGGCCGGAGTTCATCGCTCGATTTCAGCAACTAGCCGATGTCGCCACGAAGGCCGGCGTCGAAGGCCACGGGCCAAGTATCAGAGCCCCTTTGATCGACATGACAAAGGCGGACATTATCCTTCGCGGCACCGCGCTTGGCGTCGACCACAGTCTCACGGTCTCGTGCTACCAAGCAGACCAGGACGGCCTCGCCTGCGGCGCGTGCGACTCCTGCCGATTGCGTGCCGAGGGTTTTTATGCCGCTGGCGTCCCAGATCCCACACGTTACCGCTGAACGTTCGATTCCACGAGGAGATCCGTAGCGCTTTGCGATCCCAGCCAACTTGGCTACAATGGGCGGTCTTACAGAAAAAAGCGCCCTTAGCTCAGCTGGTAGAGCATCTGACTTTTAATCAGGTGGTCGCAGGTTCGAACCCTGCAGGGCGCACCAATCAAAACAACGGCTTAACGAGAAGCCGCCAACCTACTCCCCGCTTCATCCTACCAGCAACCTACCCTCGGCAAGCTGTCAGCGCGGTGCTGCTGGTCTGGATGTCACTGTTCCCACGCCTGAACTCCTGAACGCAGTGCTCGCACATGTTCTGAGTGCGGGAAGTGGGCTCATAGCCAGATGGACAGACCTGCGGAGCGCGCCCCGCAAGATCAACGTCCTACTCCGTCGCGCCTCCCGCCATCCGCGCCATGAGTAGCCG
>JBATTL010000217.1:0-13204 GCA_049670525.1 Thiohalocapsa sp.
GTCGTCGAGTTGCAACTTCACGCTCGGCGATTCGGCGAGCAGCGCAAACTGCACCCGACGCCCGCGTTGCCGGCCGACCTGCAGGCGTCGGCCGAGCGGGTCGACGTCGGCGACATCGAGCAAGCCGTCCTGGATCAGCGCGCCCAGGACGTAGAGACTCTGCGCCCAGACCAGTGGCACGTTCTCGTTGGGCTCACGCTCCTGGCTGCCGGGCGCCTGGCGTTCGGCGTCGACCCGGTCCGCGGGCACCCGAAACAGCTCCGGCAGGAGCAGGTCGCCGTCGCGCTCCACCAACAGCGCGTCCAGCTTGTCGCGGTACGCCCTCGCCTCTGGCTCATTGCCACGGAACAGGTGATGGAGCAGCAAATAGGTGAAGAACAGCGGCCATTCGCTTTCGATGTGCTCGAACTGCAACATCTCCTCGGGCTCGTAGTGCAGCCGCTCGTGGTCCTCGATCGCCGTCTGGTGCCCATCGCGCAGAAATCGCCTACAGCCGTAGCGGCCTTCCAGCTTGCCGACGACCTGGTCGACCGTTGCGTCGACCAGCGTTGCATCCTCCACCGCAAAGGCCGGGAAACCGACAACACTGAGGGTCGCCGCGTCGACCTCCTTCGACAGGGACTCGCTCGGTAGGCTGGATTCCAGGGTGATGCGGGCGCGTGCCACATCGTCGGAGACGACATGCACCACGGACGCCTGGCCGCCGCCCGGACCGAACAGGTTGAAGCCGTTCAGCGCCTCCAATGCGGCTTTGGCCATGCCGACTGAGCTGCTGTTGATCTCGGCGATACCGTGGTTGGCCTTATTGCCGCGCTCCCAGATGCCGAAGTCCGGGGTGCGGTAGGCGCGGCCGATGTAGTGCACCAGGTTTTGGACGAAATTGACCTCGTCGATGGTGAAGACGATGCGCAGGCCCGAGGCGGTCATCTGCGCCAGCATCAGCAGGAACAGGGAGGTCGCGTCGATCTGCAGGTGTCCCCATTCGTCGTCCCCGACGACTGGGTCACCGGTCCCGGTGTCGTACTTGGCATGCAGGGCGTCGAGCGGGTCGAGCGTCTGCTTGAAACGCTCTACCTTGTCGGATTGGCGCATCATCGCGATCAACAGCCCGCGCATCAGCTTGACCACGCTTTGTTCCAACAGCACGGTTCGGCCGTCGCTTTCATCGAGCCGGCGATAGGCCAGGCCAAGCCCCCACGCGGCCAGGATGCTGTAGACGTTGTCGCGGACCCAGGCGTCGGTGTAGTCCCCATGTGCCGTGATGGCCGTACTGGCCGGCAGTAGGCCCGTGATTGGATGCTGGCGCGACAGGATGATCCGGGTCACCTGCTGGTCGTAGCGCTCCAGCTGGTCTAGGGATGCCTTGGGCGATGGTCGATGAGATGTTCGCTGCATGCTGCTTGCTGACCTCTTGGAAGCGGTGTATCGACCCCTGCAGAATGACCGACGCGGTCAGTCGCCCACCGCGGCGCGTGTGCGATTGAACCTAGTGTGCTTGAGGGCACTAGATGCTTGGGGATGAGTCAAGTTTGACGTGGACTTGGACGTTGTCGTCATCGATCCGAGAACACAACAAATCTCCCCCAGCCGTCTAGCTTAGCCTGAAGTCGGGGTAGGCTCGGGATGCGTGTAAATTTTTGCCACTACAGACCGAAAGCGCTGCTGACGAGCCCGGCGAAGCACCAGTGCCTGTAGTTGGCCGACACTTGTCCATCGATGCCACCGGTCCCGGCGAATGCAACCGAACCACAAGAGACATCGCCTCTGCGAACAACGACGGCGGCAATGCAACCCAGAGCGGACGTTGTGAGCGTTGTCGCCTTCGTCACTGGCGCCCCCGCTTGGCCGCGCCGGCAGACCCTCCAAAAGGCAGGTTCTTTCCGGATCGATACCGGACTGGGACCTCGCTCCTCCGCCAGGCCGAGCCCGACTTCGAGTTTGACCAGCGCATCGCCTGGTAGCCGCCGTCTCCTGCAAGCGAGGGCGGCCGCCCTTGTGCTCCGCCCGACCGCTGTGCTGCGGAGTCGCGTTGCAGCACTTGGGAATACGGGGTTTCTGCTCCGTCGTGAGGCCGCGGAGCGCCAAGGTCGCGCACTGACCGATCGTCGATCGCTCACTAGCATCACCAAACAAGCATCGCTGAACGCGCAGCGGCGAAAGTCAGGCCAGTTTTTGGACTTTCTCGGACGTCTCTTAAATACGGGTCTCTGTCGAGACATCCCTTTCGCCGTCAACAGCGCCCGTTTCGGAAGAGCGTGTCGCTTGCTACTTCCTCGCCTCAATGATCAGGTTGAAGGGCGTTTGCGTCGCCCGCCGGACCTGTCCGAAGCCGGCTTCATGCAACAGGGCTGTCAATCGGGCCTCACCGGCCTGCGCGCCCAGCGCCAAGCCGACATCTTGTGACTTCGAGCACGGGGTGCAGACCGCGGTCGACGCCGCGTAATAGAGGCGGCTGATGGGGTTGATGTTGTGCTCCACGGCGTTTGCCGCGGCCGGCTCGACCAGCAGGAGGGTACCGTTGTCCTTGAGCGCTTGCAGGGCATGCTTGGCCGCGCCCAGCGGGTCGCCCATATCGTGCAAACAGTCCATGAAGCAGATCAGATCGAAGCCCCGCTCCTGATAGCCCTTGGCGGCGGCGACCTCGAAGCGGATGCGACTCTCCACCTCCGCGTCCTGGGCGCGTTGGCGCGCGGTCTCGATGGATGCCGGGTGGGAGTCGAAGCCGTGGAAGCGCGCGTTCGGGAACGCCTGTGCCATCACGATCGACGATGCACCGTGTCCGCAGCCCACGTCCGCCACCTTGGCCCCGGCGGTCAGCTTCTGCGAGACCCCGTGCAGGGCGCTGATCCAGGCCGTGGTCAGATGCGCCTTGTAGCCGGGACGGAACAGGGACTCGCTGCCACAGAACAGATGGTGATGATGGTCGCCCCAGGCGATGCCTGCGCCCGTTTTGAACACGTCGCAGACCTTGTCCTCATCCAGCCATAGCGAGGAGGCAACAGCCAGCGCGGGTACCAGGAACACCGGGCTGTCGTCGTCGGCCAGCACCGGGACGTGCTCGTCGGGGAGTCTGTAGCTCTGGGTGTCCGGGCGATAGTCGACGTAGCCACCGGCGGTCTGGTTGTTCAACCATTCGCGCACATAGCGCTCGTCGGTACCGGTCGCTTCCGCCAGTTGAACGGAACTCAACCATCCGGCACCGGCCATGGCCTTGTAGAGGCCGAGTTTGTGGCCGATGTTGGTCATCACGCCGGAGAAGGTGGCGGCGATGTCGCTGACGACTTGGCCGGCGAAGGCCTCGACTTTGCTCATATCAGGATTCATTGGGTTTCTCCGTTCAAGCCGCTGCGCGCTGGATGTTGACGATGCCGGTCGCGTCCTCGTGCCATGCGTACGGCATGAAGGCGTCGTCCAGGGGGATACCGATGGCGTTGCTGGTCAGGTTGCTGAAGACCTTGACGCAGACACCGAGGATGACTTCGAGCAACTGCTGGCGGGTGTAGCCCGCCGCGAGGAACTGCTCGATCTCCGCCTCGGTCGCCATCCCTTGCCGTTGCAGCAGGGCCGCGGTGAATCGCCTCAGCGTCTCGAGCCGCTGGTCGGGGATCGGTGCTCCGTTGCGCACGGCGGTGACGATTGCCTCGTCGACCCCCTGCATCGCGGCGAAGGCGGTATGGCCGGCAACGCAATAGCCGCAATGATTCTCCGCACTGACGGCGAGTTGGATGACTTCGCGCTCGGTGGCGCTCAGCGTCGAGCCTGCCAACTGTGCGTTCATGGTCGCGAAGGCCGTCAGTGCGCTCGGGGAGCCCGCCAGTACGCCGAAGACGTTAGGCACAAACCCGAGCGTCTGTTCCAGGTCTCGAAGGATTGGGGTCGATGGTTCTGGGGCATTCTCGGGGGTGTAGATGGTGGTAGATGTCATTGGTATTCTCCGCTTGGTGGTCGTCGGTCTCGGGTTTGCGGACGGGTTGTTCGTCCGTTGGTGAAAGCCTAGAGAACCGCTGTTTTGCCGACCACTTCGCAACCTGTAGTATCCAACTACAGTTTCCGGAGTAACCAACTACGGATTGAGAAGCTCGCTTGCGGAGGTGCGCGGTGGAGTACGGACAATTCTGTCCCGTGGCCAAGGCCACCGAGATCCTTGGCGAGAAGTGGACCCTGCTGATCATCCGCGAGCTGTTGATGGGGGGCACGCGCTTCAATGTGCTGCAACGGGGGCTCAGCCAGATCTCCCCGACCATCCTGACCAAGCGGCTCAGCTCACTGGAGTCGCAGGGATTGATCGTGCGGAAGAAGATCCAGGGTCAACGGGGTTACGAATACTTTCCGACCGGGTCGTGCAAGGAACTCTTACCGATCATCCGACAGGTCGGTGACTGGGGGATGCGCTGGGCGCGCAATCATCTGACCGAGAGCGACTACGACGTCGAGCTGTTGATGCTGTATCTCCAGCGCAGCATCGTGCCCGAGAAGCTGATCGGTCCGGAGACCGTGTTACGGTTCAAGTTTACTGATATCGACGATCTCACTGACTGGTGGCTGTTGGTCAAAGGCCAGGACGTGGATATCTGTGTCACTGATCCGGGCAAGGACGTGGACGTATACTTCACGACCAGCGTCCATGTGATGGCAGGCATCTGGATGGGCGATACCACGTACAAGCAGGCCATGGCGGAGGGCAGCCTGACGGTGGTTGGTCCGAAGACACTGACAAGAGAGATCACGGCCTGGATGGGCAACAGCATCTTTGCCGAACTGCCGTCTGCCGGTGAGATCTAGTCGGAGTTTGGCCAGTGGCTGAATCGCCCCCACGCGTGCCGGTACAGACCTGCCCGAACTCGCACGGATAGGCTGCCGTATGGCCGTCCAAATGCGTGAATATGTCCCGCGCCGGCACCGTGCCAGGTGCTGGCCGTCCTGTCGAAGCGGGTTGAGCGGAACAAGCTGTACCCGCTGATGGAGATCCTGTTGCTGGTGGTGCGCGGGATGCTCAGCGGCGCCGAGGGTTGGGAGTCGATCGAGGGTTTCGGAAAAAGCAAACTTTTAAGGCCGCTCCGATA
This sequence comes from Thiohalocapsa sp., assembly GCA_049670525.1. Taxonomy (GTDB): domain Bacteria; phylum Pseudomonadota; class Gammaproteobacteria; order Chromatiales; family Chromatiaceae; genus Thiohalocapsa. The sequence continues at coordinate 5,064 of JBATTL010000217.1, forward strand.
GCCGGGCCGCCTGCTTCTCGTGGACGATGGAAGTCAGCCCGAAAGCCCAGGGATCAGTTCAGGAACTGGAGAGATCCAGACCGAGCCGGGGATAGGCTGTTCGCATGATGAGAAACAAACTGTGTCCGATCACGAGCACGATCAGGCCAACCAGGTCCAGAATAGACATGTACTGGGACAGGTCCGACAGGAAGTAGCCGCCGATCAGGAACAGGGACGCGACGGCGCCGTAGAGGGCGTAAAAGGGCAGCATCGCGACGCCCATTGAGGCCAATTCGGGGTCCGCGGTCAGGTTGCCCGCGTCGGCCGCACGTTCGCGCGCGGCGATCACACGATTGCGGTGAGTGATCGCTTTATAGATCAGCCATATGCCGAGTAGCAGGCAAACCGCGCCAAGGTAGTATTGCATGGTCAACCCCCACTTCGCATCGCTGGCAACATACCGCCATTCTGCGCCTGGGCAAGACGCTCCCGCTGCTCCAGACTCTCGAACAGATCCAGCACCCAAACCACCTTCTCACCGATGCCACGAAGACGCCGATCCGCGGCCCGCGCCCTGGCAGTGAGTTCCGCAGCGCTCGGCACCGCGGCCACGGCATCAATCAGGAAGCAATTCTCTTCCAGCGCGGGGGCCTTGTAGTTGCCGCCCGGAAATGGCGTCGATGCCAGCGCCTGGCTCAATAGCGCTACCTTGCGCGCCTTCGGAACGATCGCGCGCTGCGAGACGGAGTCATAGCCGTTTCGGACCACCTCGTGACCGATCTCGGCATAGAGCAGGCGGGCGGCGTAGATGCCGGGGCGACAGCCCACGGGAAGCCTGGCGATTCCGGACTCGGCACACTGATACAGCTCATCGGCGATATCCAGCACACGCTTGACCACGGAACCGATCGCGTCGCAAAACCGCGGCCGAGCAAGAAACGCCTCGGGCTCGATGCCTGCCTCACGCAGCCAGTTCAGCGGCAGATAGATGCGCCCATTGCGGGCGTCCTCGCCCACATCGCGACAGATATTGGTCAGCTGCATCGCGGTGCCGAGGTCGCAGGCACGGGCTAGTATCTGGGGTGAGCGTACCCCCATCAGCGCCGCCATCATGGCGCCGACGGCGGCCGCGACCCGCGCGGAGTAATGGTAGACACCGGAGATCGTCTCGTAGCTTCGGCTCTGGGCATCCCACTCGAAGCCCTCGAGCAATGCCTCAGGCAGTTCACGCGGCATCCCAAAGCGCTCGACAGCGCCAGCGAAGGCGCGGTCGACGGGCAGCTGCAACGGTCGGCCGGCATAACAGCGATCCAGCCGATCACGCAGCGCGGCCAGCGCGACCGATTGATCCCCCATGCATTCATCGATCGCGTCGTCCGCGACGCGGCAGAAAGCGTAAAGGGCGGACGCGGGTTGTCGCATTGCCTTGGGCAGGAAGAACGATGCGGCGAAAAACGACTTGGAACCATTGCTCAGAAGCTGGTTACAAGCCGCCAGATCAGCCGGATCGGCGAAACTGGGCTCAGTTTGCGAAAACAGAGGCATCGGGAACCACCGTATCGAGGACGCGGGCAGTGGAGATCACGCCGGGCACACCCGCACCAGGGTGCGTGCCGGCGCCGACCATATAAAGGTGTTGAACTTCTTCGCTCTGATTGTGGGGACGCATCCAAGCGCTCTGCATCAGCACGGGCTCAAGGCTGAATGCGGCACCCTTGAAGGACAGCAGGCGCTGCTCGAAATCGATGGGCGTCGTCACCAGCGATGTTACCACCTGATTCTCGAGATCGGGCAATACCGTCTTCGACAGGTAATCGGAGATTGCACGTCGATACGACTCGGCGCACTCAGTCCAATCGGCATCGCCGTCCAGGTGCGGTACTGGTGACAACACATAGAAGGTATCGCAGCCTTCCGGGGCTAGCGAGGGATCCGTTGCCGTGGGCCGGTGCAAATAGAGGCTGAAATCCTCGGCGAGGTGCTTGCGACGGAAGATATCTTTGAGCAGCCCCTTGTAACGCGGGCCGAGCAGAATGCTGTGGTGCTTGACGTCGGGATACTGACGCTTGGTGCCGAAATACCAGACGAACAGGCCGTTCGAATACTGGGCGTGATCGAGCTTGCGGTCTGTCCAGTGTTTGCGCTTGATGCCCGGCAACAGGTTTCGATAGGTCCAGGCCACGTCGGCGTTAGAGACCACCACATCGGCGGGGATCTGCTCGCCGTCAGCGAGACGCACGCCAGTGGCGCGGCCGTTATCCACGGTGATCTCCGCCACCTCCGCGTTCAGACGCACCTGGTTGCCCTGGCCTTCGATGAGACTGACCATGCCGCGAGCGATCGCGCCGGTACCCCCCATCGCGGAATGCACCCCCCAGTGGCGTTCCAGGTAGGAGATCAATGCATAAATGGACGTGACTGAAAACGGGTTGCCGCCGATCAGCAGCGGATGGAAGCTCAGCGCAACACGCAGGCGCTCGTTCTTGACATAGCTTGAGACCATTGAATAGACGCTGCGGTGGCTCTTCAGCGCGATCATCTTCGGGATGATCTTCGCCATGTCCTGCCAGTGCGTGAAGGGCACGTGGCCCAGCTCCACAAAGCCGACCTGGAAGATCTTCTCGCTCTCGGCGATGTAGCGGTCGTAGCCCTCGACATCACCGGGCGAAAAGCGGGCCACTTGCTCGCGCATCGCGGCCGGGTCGCCGTTGGTGTCGAAGATCTCGCCGTCGTCGAATCGAATCCGATAGAAGGGATCCATCGCCCGCAGGTCGATGTCGTCGCTGAAACGCCGCCCGCACATCTCCCACAGCTCTTCCAATAAGAAGGGGGCGGTGATGATGGTCGGCCCGGCGTCGAACTTGAAGCCGTCGATCTCGTGTACGTATGCCCGGCCGCCGGGCTTGTCCAACTTCTCCAGCACCGTCACCCGATAACCCCGATAGCCGAGCCGGATCGCCGCCGCCAGACCGCCAAAGCCGCTGCCGATAACCACCGCATGGGCCTTCCGGCCACCGGACATCCCTACCCCCGTATCGCGTTGGGTATTGATGACGCCGGTCACGGCGTTCGTATCGGGCGGGGCCACTGTCACAAGTGTCAACCTAGACTGATGTCAATATTGCCTGACAGTATAGCAGCAGGCTCGCCGATAGCTACAATAGCCAGGCTACCGAGCATTCCTCATCTGTATGTTCATTGTCTTCTGTCAATTACACAAAACCACGCAACCCAAGCGAGGCGGGCGATGCACCGTTAGACTTGCAGCTCAATCCGTCAAGCCGACTCGGCTCCTCTGCTGCGAAAAAACGATCGCGCCTTCGAGATATCAATGCTTTACAGTCAAGTCGTCTTCAGCTTCTTTCGGTACCCGAGGCGTCACGCGCCTGGCGCCTTCATGCTGATGGGGTTCCAAGGCTGGGTAGCCGGCAAGCGGATGCCCGCCGGCGTGGTTCGGCTGATGGGCTGCGGTGGCCGCGATGGCTTCAGTATCGTGCCGGACTTTCACCGTTATTGCCTGATGAGCGCCCTCGAGGATCCAACCGAGCAGGCGGACGTACGTCGCAGCCGACTCTATCGAGCCGCTGCCGGCCCAAGTAGCGAGCAACTGCACTTCACCCTCGTGCCCGCCACTGGCCACGGCACCTGGGACGGCGAGGCCGTTTTCGACTACTCGGGTGCACGCGTCGGCAAGCGTCCTTTCGTGGTGCTAACCCACGCCCGCGTCAAGCAGGCACGGGCCAGTGCCTTTTGGCGCAGCGTTCCGGGCATCCGTCAGGGCCTACATGAGGCGCCGGGCTGCGCCTACCACATCGGCTTTGGCGAACACCCCTTCTTGACATTGGCAACATTCAGCATCTGGGAGGACTTGGCCTCGATGCAGGGCTTCGCCTATCGTCGGACGCCTCACCATCGGGTCACCAAAGCCGCCCGGGGCGACGACTGGCTGACCGAATCCCTGTTCGTGCGCTTTGAGATCGAGCGCGTCGAAGGCGACCTGGAGCCCCATCCAAAACTCAGGCGACTCGCCGATGCTGGGCTGGTCGCAACCGGCGGGACAGCGAGGCCTGACCCTGCCGACTATTCGGAGGCTCGCCCGAGGGGTAGCAGTTCACCCCATTGAGGCAGGCGATCGAACAGGCCGATTCCGAAACGGATTGCGGATCAGCGGATTCGGTGAACCGCCGCGGCCATCGGCACTTGCCGTCGGCGAGAAATCGTAGACTGGAGCCGCGAGCGCCGTGCCGGGTGCGCAGGGCATCAGGCTCAGCCCAGGGTCAGGCGGCCCCAGCTTGTCCTCTTCATACTCAACCGAATTTGCGGGCACGCTCGCGTGCAACAGACTCGGCGGTGATCTCGCCGGCGTCCATCCTACTGACCTTCGCCAACACCTGACTCTCAAGGTGGCGCTTGAACGCGGCGACGCGCTCGAGGATCGCGGAATCCGCGGTGCCGAGGATTTGCGCCGCCAGCAGACCGGCGTTCTTCGCACCGTTGATGGCCACGGTGGCCACCGGAACGCCGGCCGGCATCTGCACGATGGAAAGCAGCGAGTCCTGGCCGGACAATGACGATGTCTTGACGGGGACGCCGATGACCGGCAGCGGCGTGATGGCCGCCGCCATGCCGGGCAGATGCGCCGCGCCACCGGCGCCGGCAATGATCACCCGCAACCCGCGAGACACCGCATTCTCGGCATAGTCATACAGACGCTTCGGCGTGCGATGGGCCGAGACGATCGTCATCTCGTAGGGCACGTCGAGTTCGTTCAGCGCCTCGGCCGCGGCCTGCATGACGGGCAGGTCGGAATCGCTACCCATAATAATGCCGACGAGGGGCTGATCGTTGTTGCTGCTCATAGCGGTTCCTGTTCTTCGCCCTCAATTCGGATCAGGTCGCGGACCCGTTCCGCTTTTTCGCGGGCTTGCTCGATATCATGGTCAAGCACGGTGACGTGCCCCATCTTGCGATGCGCACGGGTGGTGGCCTTGCCGTAAAGATGCAGTGAAACGCCGGGGATCGCCAGCGCCGCGTTCAGCCCGCGAATCACGGGACGACCGGTGAAGCCCGGCGCTCCGAGCAGATTGATCATCGCCGCGGGCACAAGTAGGTCGGTGGCGCCGAGCGGCAGTCCGGTGATGGCGCGCAGGTGCTGTTCAAACTGGTCGGTCATGCACGCCTCGATAGTGTAGTGGCCCGAGTTGTGGGTGCGCGGAGCCACCTCGTTGACAAGCAGGCGGCGATCGCTTGTGAGAAACATCTCGATACCAAAGATGCCGACACCCGCCAGCGACTCCACCGTATCGACAGCGAGACGGCGCGCCGCTTCGGCCACATCGGCGGGTATGCGCGCTGGGGCGAGCAGCATGTCAAGGATGTTCTCTCCCCCGCGGAAACACATCTCAACCGGTGGATAGCAGCGCGTATCACCATCCTGCCCGCGCGCAACCATGACCGCGAGCTCCTTTTCAGCCGGGATGAAACGCTCGATCAACGAGGGCACGGGCAGATGCCGCCCGAAATCCGCCGGACCCTGCATGATCTGCACGCCGCGCCCGTCGTAGCCACCGCGTCGGGCCTTCTGTACCAGCGGATACCCGAAGCGGCCGAAATCCTGCGCGTTCGGCCTGTCCGCGGCGACGCACTCGGCGTTGGCGATGCCGGCTTCGGTCAGAACCTGCTTCTGCTGCAGCTTGTCCTGTATGTCGGCCAACAGCCCCGGACAGGGAAAGATGCGGCGCCCTGCTCGGGACAGCTCCATCAGGGTGTGGGTGTCGATGTCCTCGATATCAAAGGTGGTCACGTCGCAGGACTCGACCAGCTCACGCAGCGCCGCCGGATCGTGAAAATTGCCGACAATCTGGTGACCTGAGTTCTGTCCCGCGGGTGAGTTAGGGGTCGGGTCGAGCACCACGCAGGCGCAGCCGATGCTCTTCGCGGCACGCACCATCATCCGCCCGAGCTGCCCGCCGCCGATAATGCCAATGCGCGCGACCGGATAAGGATAGGCGTCCGCGTTGTCCCTTTGCAGACCTGGGTTCTGGCCTGGGTTCATACCTGCGTTCATGCCTGGGATCTATCCTGAATCAGTCGTTCCCGGGTACGCGCGAAGGCGGTCTCGGCCTCGGCCAGCTGGGCGCGGATCTCCGGCTCATACTCGATCGCGAAATCGAGGAAGGTTCGCGCCACGAGCGATAGCTCGCGGCCACGCCAGTGCACCAGGTGCCAGCGTCGCATGATCGGAAAACCAACTACGTCCAGCAGCGCGAGGCGTCCGGCGGCGCTGTCTAGGGTCAGCGAATGCAGCGACAATGCGGAGATACCCAGTCCGCCGACGATGGCGTGCTTGATGGCCTCGTTGCTACCCAATTGCATACGCACACGAGGCTGCAGACCGGCCCCGGCGAATTGCTTCAGCATCGAGTCGCGCACACCCGAGCCCGGTTCGCGCAGAATCAGGTTCTCGGTGGCGAGACGGCTGACCGGAATGTTTCGTTCAATGGCCAGAGGATGATCGGCGCGCGCCACCATGACCAGCGGATTTGGCGCAAACGGCAGCGACTCGATCTGTTCGTTGTCCTCCCGCGGCTGGCCCATCACGTACAGATCGTCGTCGTGTGCGGTCAAACGCTCGAAGGTGATCTCACGGTTCGTGACCTGGAGCGAGACCTCGATGCCCGGATAACGGCGGCAAAATGCGCCTAGGATCTCAGGCGCCACATAGGCGGCGGTCGTTAGCACCCCCAAGCGCAGCCGCCCTCGCTTCAGACCCTTCAGGTCGGCCAGCGTGATCTCCAGATTGGACAGGGTACCTAGGATCTCACGGCATGCGGTGTGGACCTCTCGTCCGGCATCCGTGGGCTCGACGCTTCGACCCACCTGCCGAAACAGCGGTGTGCCGAGCGCCTCCGAGAGCTTCTTGATCTGCATCGACACCGTCGGCTGGGTCAGAAACAGCTCTTCGGCCGCTCGCGTAAAGCTGCCCAGACGCACGATCGCTTCTAGGAGCTGGAGTTGGCGCAGCGTGGTGTGCCTGATCAGATAGTCAGCACCACCACTTGGCGTGGCAGTACGGCCGTCACTGGAATCGACCATGGCTGAATGGCGGCGGCTGCCGGCCGGACTGCCCTTGGGCGTGCGGCCGACAGGCCGCCGCCCCGATTGTCCAGATCCGGCTCGATCTCCATCATCCATGGGCGTTAAGGCGATTGCCGGAAAATCATGTAACAGGTGACGCCGGGCTCGCTTTCGCCTCTGAGGAGCCGCGGCAGGAGCATAGCTGGGCTATGTGACCGCAAACGGGACGCGGAAGGCCAGCGCAAGGAGAGGCGAGCAGGTAATTGAGGCGAGCAGGTAATTGATTTGACAGAAATCGCCAAAGATCGAGGTTGATGGCAGGTCGCGACGAATTACCGAGCGTTGACGGGATAACGTCAAAGCATAGCTCGTTTTCCGCAGATGCTCCAATCATGGCTCATCCGCCATGGTATCTCCGGTTGCCACGTAGATGCGCATTGGCGCCAGGCTGGCTTGCTCTGGCAGCAGGCGCGGTGCGCTGGGAAGGACCACGCAAGCCTTCGCACCCGTGCGAGGCCGTGTCGCCGGCGCGAAGCGCTCGCCCCGCGGCATAGAACGGGCGGCTCGAACGAATGCGGCGCAGAGCCTAGTCAGGCCAGACGCGCCGGGCAGCCTGAAATGGATCAGCCCGCGATGGGGCGAGTGAGGGGTTGGGGGCGGACGATGGCCCGCCGCGCGATGCCGCGTTGGTCCTGCTTCGGCGCGGGGTAGCCGGCCTGGATCCACCGGGCTTTTTCGTTGTCGCGGACTTCACCGAAGGGCTCGGCGCGACGGCTTCTGTGGGACTGCCTGCCGCGGTTGAGGTGCCGGTAGGCGCCGTCTTGTCTTCGCTCATCATCCTTTCTCCTCAGGGGATTCGACCAGGCTGTCGACACGCTGCGCAAAACGCTCGGTTTCCGCGGTCAGCTCGCCGATTTCTTCGTCGGCGAATAGGGTCATATTTACGTAAGTGCGACCGAAACTCAGGTTCGGATAGATTCCGGTCTGCTCGGAGAGTGCGCCGGCGCGGTCCAGGAAATCGCGCAATCGCTCGTACTCCGAGAACTCCAGCCGGCGCTCGAGGCGCAGCGGGCGTTCGCGCC
>JBATTL010000218.1:0-5457 GCA_049670525.1 Thiohalocapsa sp.
TGGAAGAGATTCCGAAGGTGCGAGAGGATCTCGGCTACATCGCGTTGGTGACGCCCACCTCCCAGATCGTCGGCAGCCAATCTGTTCTGAACGTGCTGACGGGTGAACGGTACAAGAGCATCACCAACGAGACCGCTGGTGTGCTCAAAGGCGCATACGGATCAACACCCGCACCGGTGAATAAAGAGCTACAGGCCCGTGTGCTTGGCGACGAGGACGAGCCGATCACCTGCCGCCCCGCAGACAACCTGAATCCGGAGATGGATAAGCTGACCACGGAACTCGAAGGGATTGCCAACAAGCGAAAACTCGACCTGGCCGGCAGTGTCATCGACGATGTACTGATCTACTCCATGTTTCCCCAGGTTGGGCTGAAATTTCTTGAAAACCGCAACAACCCCGCCGCATTCGAACTGCCCCCTTGGGAAATCGACAACAAGGCAAGTACCCCCGTATCGGCCGTCGCTACGCCTGTGCCGACGCCGGTCGCCGGTCCGGAGGACTATCGGATCGAGGTCAACGGAAAGAGCTACGACGTGCGTGTCTCGCCCCAAGGTTCGGTCGAATCAATGGTTCCCACGACCGCCACAGCCTCCGTACCGACAGTTGAAGCCAGGATGGTCGAGTCCCCGCTGGCCGGCAATATCGTTAAGGTTCATGTCAACCTCGGTCAGCACGTGGATGCGGGTGATGTGGTGGTGGTGCTCGAGGCCATGAAGATGGAGACCGAGGTGCGCGCACCATCGGCGGGGAGCGTGACCGAGATCCGCGTCAAGGAGGGTGACGCAGTCAGCCTTGGGGCCGCACTCCTGGTCTTGGGCTGATCCGAGGCTGATCGAATGGAAGAGATCCTGAAGCTTTGGCACTCCATGGGGGTTGCCAATCTGGAATGGGGTCAGGCCTTGATGATGACCGTCGGTGGCGGTCTCATCTACCTGGCGATCGCAAAGAAGTTCGAACCGCTGTTGCTGGTCCCAATCGGATTCGGTGCCGTGCTAAGCAATATTCCCGTCTCCGGCATTGGCGGCCCGGACGGGATGATCGGCATGATTTACTCGGTGGGGGTAGAGACCGGGATCTTTCCGCTGCTGATCTTCATGGGTGTCGGTGCGCTGACGGACTTTGGGGCACTAATCGCCAGACCATCGACACTGCTGCTCGGGGCCGCGGCCCAGTTCGGTATTTTCGCAACCCTGATTGGCGCCGTAGCGCTGAACTTCGTGCCTGGGTTCGAATTCACGCTTCAGGACGCTTCGGCCATCGCGATTATCGGCGGTGCGGATGGGCCGACCGCGATCTTCCTCGCATCCAAGTTGGCGCCGGACCTGCTCGGCGCTATCGCCGTTGCCGCCTATTCCTACATGGCCCTGGTGCCGATCATGCAACCTCCTATCATGCGTGCCCTGACCACCCGGCAGGAACGCGGCGTGATCATGCAGCAACTGCGTCCGGTGTCGCAGTTGGAGCGTATCCTGTTCCCACTGGTTGTGCTGTTGCTGTGCGCGATGCTGCTGCCCTCCGCAGCGCCACTAATCGGCATGCTGACCTTTGGCAACCTGTTGCGCGAATGTGGGGTTGTCGAGCGTTTAAGCCGGGCCGCGCAAAACGAGATTATCAATATCGTCACGATCATGCTTGGGCTCGCCGTCGGATCGAAGCTCTCCGCCGACAATTTTTTGGCCCTGGAGACCCTTGGTATCCTCATGCTCGGCGCGCTGGCATTCTGCATCGGCACGGCAGCCGGCGTATTGATGGGCAAAATCATGTACCGTGCGACTGGCGGCAAAGTAAACCCATTGATAGGCGCCGCCGGCGTATCTGCAGTGCCGATGGCGGCCCGGGTGGTGAATAAGGTCGGGCTTGAGGAGGATCACCATAACTTTCTGCTAATGCACGCCATGGGACCAAATGTCGCCGGAGTTATTGGCTCCGCGGTCGCTGCTGGCGTATTGCTTGCCTTAACCGGCAATCCGTAGATCAGTGACGCCCGAATCCATATCGCAGGGTTTTCGCGAACCGAGCGCGATTGACCACGGCTGCAGCAATGCTGTATACTGGCCGGCTTATGTCCGTAGCATTACCAGAACTACTCGATCCCCGACGAGCGGTTGAGCTTCGGTCTCGTTTTGAGGGTAGGTATTCACTCGCGCGGCTCGCCAGACTGCGACCGCTGCTTGAGAACGATGCGGGTTTCGTGCGCTACGAGTTTATTTGTCGCCGAGATGAGAATGGATACGCGGTGATTGCGGGCAGGGTGGGCGCGGAGCTGACCGTTCGGTGCCAATGCTGCAATGAGTCACTCGTCCTGCCGGTCGACAGCCGGCCGTATTTAGCCTTGGTCGAGAGCATCGACGAGGCGTCGGCGTTGCCGAACGAATATGATCCGTTGCTGCTGGACGGGCGGCTTATGCGATCGACCGACTTAGTCGAAGACGAGCTGATACTGTCCGTGCCAACGATTCCGCGGCACGAGGAAGGTCGTTGCCAACCGCCATTCCTGGGTTCATTGACCGAACCATCGACGGCCGCGAAAGACAAGGGCAAGGCTGACTCGAGAGTACAATCCGAGCGCCCCAACCCGTTTGCCGAGCTCAAGGTTCTAAAGCGGGACCAGGGCGACTGAAATTCACTTGAATAATTCCGAAAAGCAGAGAGCATTATGGCCGTTCAACAGAACAGAAAGACCCCGTCAAAGCGCGGTATGCGGCGTTCTCATGATGCGCTATCCAAGCCGACGCTTTCTGAAGACCAGACCACCGGCGAGATTCATCGTCGTCACCACGTGACTCCCGACGGCTTCTATCGCGGTCGCAAAGTCATCGACAAGGCCGACTGAAGCGATTCCGTCTGAGCCACACTCGCGATTTCCCAAGTGTTCGCTTTTCCGGATCCCGGACCGGGCTGGTGTCGGCTCGCGGTGATCCTAAGCCACGGCCGTGGATTCGACGTGCGCCGCGCTCTGAATGCGGTCTGGTTCTGGGCGCGGAGATTGATGGTCAGGGCAAAGACAGGAGAGAACCGATGGGTCGTCGTCTAACCATTGCGCTGGACGCCATGGGTGGCGATCACGGCGTCGAAACCGTGGTACCTGCGGCCGTGGCATTTCTCGATCATTCGCACGCAGTCGATCTCGTTCTGGTCGGCAGACCGGACCCGATTGGTGCGTTGCTTGATGCCGCGACCATTTCGAGCGGTACTCGCGGTCGCCTGCGGGTGCATCCTGCCTCACAGGTGGTGGAGATGGATGAGCCTCCATCCAAAGCGCTCAGGGGCAAGAAGGACTCATCCATGCGGGTCGCCATCGATCTGGTCAAATCTGGCCAGGCAGATGCCTGCGTCAGTGCGGGCAATACCGGTGCGCTGATGGCGACGGCCCGCTTTGTGCTCAAGACCCTTCCCCAGGTGGACCGTCCGGCAATCATCACCGCGATGCCGTCCATCGCCGGGCGCACACACATGCTGGATCTCGGCGCCAACGTGGATTGCAGTGCATCGCATTTATTCCAGTTTGCCGTCATGGGCAGCGAGCTGGTTCGGGCCGTGGATGGAATCGATCAACCGACAGTGGGTCTCCTCAATGTCGGCGAGGAAGAAATCAAGGGCAACGACCAGGTACGTCGGGCGCACGAATTGATCTCTGCGAGCTCGCTCAATTTCGTCGGCTATGTCGAGGGTGACGATATCTACATGGGTGGTGTCGATGTCGTCGTCGCGGACGGTTTTGTTGGTAATGTGGCCCTGAAGAGCAGCGAGGGCGTGGCCAAGCTCATGGCCCATATGCTCGGCCAACAGTTTCGCAAGAATCTGCTGACGCGTGCTGCCGCGCTGATCGCATTGCCGGTCCTCAAGGCATTCAAGCGCCAAGTCGATCCGCGTCACTACAACGGCGCGAGTCTGGTCGGGTTGCGCGGAATCGTTGTCAAGAGCCATGGCGGCGCCGACAAGCTCGCCTTCGAAAACGCGATAAAGATTGCCGAGAAAGAGATTCACGCCAAAGTGATCGAGCGTATCGAGCACGAGGTGAGCGCTCATCTCGGCGAGCCGCGGGTCCGGGCAACAGCGTGACCATCTACTCCCGAATTTTGGGCACCGGCGGCTACCTGCCAGAAAAGGTCCTGACCAATAAGGATTTGGAGCGTCTCGTTGATACAACGGAGGCTTGGATCGAAGATCGCACTGGGATCACCGAGCGGCATGTGGTTGCCGAGGATGAGACCTGCGTCGATCTCGCCGAGGCAGCGTCTCATCGCGCAATCGATGCCGCGGGAATCGAACCGGCGGAGATCGACTTGATCGTCATGGCGACCACAACGCCGGATCAAACCTTTCCGAGCAGCGCCTGTTTGTTGCAACACCGGCTCGATATTCATGGCTGCCCCGCCTTCGACATACAGGCCGTGTGCACTGGATTTGTCTATGCGCTTGGTGTCGCCGAGAAATTTATTCGCACCGGTAGCGCGACCAAGGCATTGGTGGTGGGCGCTGAAGCGTTCTCCCGAATCATCGATTGGACCGATCGCGGCACCTGCGTCTTGTTCGGTGATGGGGCAGGCGCGGTGGTGATCGGCGCGGACGACAAGCCCGGTATCATCTCGTCCTGTCTGCACGCCGATGGCGCCTATCGCGAGTTGCTGCATGTGCCGGCGGGTGTCGGCAATGGCTACAACGGTTCCCCTTATGTTGAGATGAAGGGCAACGAGGTCTTCCGCGTTGCGGTGACCACGCTTGGCCGGATCGTCGACGAGATCCTCACCGCCAACGACATGACCCGAGCCGATATTGATTGGTTGATTCCACACCAAGCCAACATGCGGATCATCCAGGCAACCGCTCGCAAACTCGACCTGCCGATGGAGCAAGTTCTGGTCACGGTCAAGACCCACGGAAATACCTCGGCGGCCTCCGTACCTCTGGCCTTCGATCAGGGTGTTCGTGATGGCCGAATTAAGCGCGGCCAAACCATTCTAATGGAAGCTTTTGGCGGGGGTTTTACCTGGGGTTCCGTGCTGCTTCGCTACTGAGCACGAAACACCATGGCAGATTCCACTCTCGCTTTCGTCTTTCCAGGTCAGGGGTCCCAGACCGTTGGCATGTTGGCCGAATTGGCCGATACCTTTCCCGTGGTGCGACACACCTTCGAGCAGGCGAGTGACATCCTAGGGCGCGATCTGTGGAAGCTAGTCGTCGCAGGTCCGAAAGAGGAACTGGACCAAACCGAGAATACGCAGCCGGCCATGCTTGCGGCTGGCGTCGCCGTTTGGCGGTGCTGGGAGCAGCAGGGCGGGCCGGCGCCGACACTGGTGGCGGGCCACAGCCTTGGGGAGTACACGGCTGTCGTCTGTGGCGGTGCCCTGGCTTTCGAGGACGGAGTCACGCTCGTCGCCATGCGCGCCCGGCTGATGCAGACCGCGGTACCGGAGGGAGACGGCGCCATGGCGGCGGTGTTGGGGCTGGATG